>DATGDX010000364.1:0-2266 GCA_035310665.1 Mycobacteriales bacterium
GGCGCGGGCGAGTTCCTCCCCGACCGGCGTCAGCAGCGCGCGGCCGCGGGCGAGCAGCCGGACAAGCGAGAACTTGGGCGCCTCCCGCTGGCCGAACAGCTCGCGGAGCCGGTGCAGGAAGAAGCGCACGAGAAGCCCCCGCACCCGCCCGGCGTGCGCGGCTCGCAGGCACAGCTCCGCAACCATCGCCTCCGCCTGTTGCTGCGCGCGCCGGAACCGCGCCTCCGGGGTCTGCGTCGGGTCGTCGTGGCCCTGGAAGGTCGCGAGCACGGCGAGAAGGTGTGTCGGGTCCTCAGACCACCGGGGTACGCCGAGGTCGATCTCCGCAACGCCGCGGTGACCGTAGCGGCGGAGGAACTCGGCGAGCGGGCGCTGCAGGGCGGGTGGGAGAGCGCCGCGGCGGTACTGCCCGGCGAGCTCGTCCGGCGGCACGTCGCGCAGCGCGCGCACCGCCCGCGCGTCGTCCCGCAGCCGCTCGGCCAGTCGCCACAGCGCGAGGTCCATTTCCGCCGTCGGGTCGTGCGGCAGCCCACGGGTGAGCAGCCGCCGCTCGGTGTCGCTCGCCAGGCCGCGTAGCAGCCGGGCGGCGGCGACGTTCGCGATGACCCCGGCGAAGAAGACGGGCATGACGTTCCGCCACAGCAGCACGGGGCCGTCGAGCAGCAACCGCTCGAACGCGGCGAGGCGTTCCTCCGCGGTCGCGTCCGCGGGGACGTCGCCGAACGTGAGCGACGCGGCGGGCGCGCGGGCGGCTCGGTCCCGGGCCATCATGGGGCGGGCCAGGGCGACTGCGGCCCGCTGCGGGACGCGTGTGCGGCCCAAGGCGCGGGCGACGGCCACGGCGGTGCGCCACTGCGGTGTCGGTGTGGGCGTGAGCCGGGGGTCGTCGCGGACCAGCGTTCGGAGGATCGCGCTGCTCTGGGCCTCCATCTGGGTCGCGGCGCGGAGCAGGAACCGGCGACCCATCGGGTTGCGGAGCACGGGCGTGAGGTCCACGAACAGGCGATGTCCCGCCTCTACCGCGATCCGCGGGACGGCCGCTGGGTCGGCGGGGGGGCCGACGAGACGGACCGTCGACGTTGCGAACAGCCGAAGGGCCTGGATCCCCATCGGTGTCAGCGGGCGGAACACGCCCTGGGCGACGTTGAACGAGAGGTAGACCCGCGGCGTCGCGGGGGCAAGGGTCGGCGGCGCCGTCGGGAAGGGGGTCGGCAGCGGGTAGAGCGTGGTGATCGGCCGTGCCTGGGTCACCCAGGTGCCGCCCGCGTGGTCGACCGCGAACTCGACGTCCTGCGGGCTGCCGAAAAGCGCCTCCACGCGGGCGCCCGTCGCGGCGAGCCGACGGAGCTCGGCGTCGGTGAGACACGGGGTCTCACCGGCCGCGCGCCGCTCCACGATCGCGCCTGACGCCGTGTCCACGACGAAGTGGTCGGGGTTGACGGCGCCCGACACGACCCGGTCGCCGAGCCCGGGCGCGGCGTCGATCACCGTCTGGCGCCGCCGCCCGGTGAGCGGGTTCGCGGTGAACAGCACGCCGGCGACGCGGGCGTCGACCATCCGCTGCACGACGACGGCGAGGCGCACCGCGCGCTGGTCGACGTCGTTGGCGGCGCGGTACTCGACCGCCCGGTCGTTCCACAGCGACGCCCAGCACCGCCGGACGGCGTCGACGACGGCGCCGGCGCCGGCCACGTCGAGATAGGTGTCCTGCTGCCCGGCGAAGCTCGCCGTCGGCAGGTCCTCGGCGGTCGCCGACGAGCGGACCGCGACGGCGACCGGGTGCGGGGCGTCCGGGGACGCCAGCGCCCGGTACGCGTCGACGATCTCGTCGCGCAGCGCATCGGGCACCGCGGCCGCGAGCAGCCGGGCCCGAATGCCCGCGGCGAGCTCGCGCCGCCGGTCACGCTCGTCCCCGCCGGTTGTCGCGAGCGCCTCGACGTCCGCCGCGAGCCGGGACCCCTCGGCGACCTCCGCGTACGCGCGCGTCGTCACGCAGAAGCCGCCCGGGACGGGCAGCCCGGCGGCGAGCACCTCCGCGAGGTTCGCCGCCTTGCCGCCGGCGATCGCGTCCGCGGCGGCGCCGCGCGGCCTGCGGCGCAGCTGGGGGAGCGGTACGACGTACCGCCCGATGATCGCGTCCACGCCGACCTGCGTTCTAGGTCACCTGGCCGAGGCGCGGCTTGCGGGCGCGGACGTACCCCAGCCAGGGGTGCACCGTCCGCCCCGTCTCCACGTCGACGTACCCGGCTTCCTCGGCGAGCGCGCG
>DATGDX010000365.1:0-2145 GCA_035310665.1 Mycobacteriales bacterium
GTTCCAGGACTGGGGCGAGCCCGGCGTCGACCTGCGAGGGCGCGAGCTCGCGCCGTGGCCGGCGTACACCCTCCCGGTGCCGCACGACTGGCCGTCGGGGGTGTACGTCGCGGTGCTCGTCGAGGCAGCCGCCTCCGGCCGGGCGATCTCACCATCGGAGCGCGCCGTCCCCGACGCACGGGACGGCCGGGCCCTGTTCGTCGTCCGGCCCGCGGCACCCGCACGGGACACCGCGGTCCTCTACAAGGTCCCGCTGCTGACTTACCACGCGTACAACGTCGTCGACGGGCGGCTCTACGAGGCCGACGCCGCGTCCGGGCAGTGGTGCCTGTACAACCTGCCACGGCGCGAGGAGCTCCCCGCGGTCGTGCCCGCGTCGGTGTCCGTGCACCGTCCGGGCGGCGGGACCGGCGGGGTGCCGTACGAACGACATCTTCAACTTCGACCCCTTCGATCCCTCCCCTCGGCAGACATTCGTGCATTGGGACGCGCGGTTCGTGGCCTGGCTGGAAGGCGCGGGCTACCGGGTCGACTACTGCACCGACGTCGACCTGCACCGGGAGGGGGTCGAGCTGCTCGCGCCCTACCGGCTGCTGGTCAGCGCCGGGCACGACGAGAGCACGAGCGGAGCCAACGGCCGGAACCACTCGCGGCCCTTGACCTTGGAATTGATGTAGTCCTGCATGTGCGGGTCCCGCGCGTCCGCGAGGATGCTGCGGTTGCCGAGCGCGCGCGGCCCCGACTCGCTGCGTCCCTGGTGCAGCGCGACGACCCGCCCGCTCGCGAGCAGGTCGACCATCGCCCCGACGAGGTCATCGGGCCGCTCGACGAGGAGGTCGTCGGGCAGCCCGCGCACCGCGTCGTCGATCTCGCGCGGGTCGGGGTCGGGACCGAGGTAGTCGTTGGTCCACCGGAAGTCGCTGCGCTGCCCGAGGCAGGCGATGAGGCCGTAGAGGGCGCACCCCACCGCGGTCCCGCCGTCGTGTGGGCTGGGGGGGATGAACACTCGGCGGTACGGCGACTCGCGCAGCAGCCGCCCGTTGGCCGTGCAGTTCAGGGCGGTGCCGCCGGCGAAGCACAGCTCGTCGAGACCGGTGCGCTCGTGCAGCCAGTCCGCGAGCTGCATGAGGGCGTCCTCGAGCGCGCGCTGTCCGGCGGCGGCGAGGTCGGCGCAGTCGTCGAAGGACCCGCGCCCGTCGGAGAAGTGCATGTAGCGGTCCCGCTCGCGGAACGCGTCGAGCCACTCCTCGGGGATGTGGACCTCGTGGCCGCGCACGTCCAGCCCCGGCAGGCCGAGCGCCTTCGGGTCCCCGAACGGGGCGAGGCCCATGACCTTGCCCTCGTTGCCCTCCCCCGTCGGCCACAGCATCTTCGTGAGCAGCGAGTAGAAGCAACCGAGGCCGGCGGGGCGCGCCCAGTCGCCGTCCCACAGCTGCTTGGCGAGGCAGTCGATCCGCCCGCTCCCCCGCTCCCACCGGTAGAACGAGCTGACCTCGAGGTGGTCGGGGGACGCGTCGCGCGGCAGCGCCACCCGCTCGGTGAAGTCCCGCGCCCGGCTGCCCTGCGCGTCGATCACCAGTCCGGCCGCCGTGTCGAAGGGCGACGGATAGACCGCGCTGTACAGGTGGGTGAGGTGGTGCGAGACCGTGACCACGCGCGCGCCGTCGCGCAGCGTCAGCGCGCGGCGCAGCTCCGCGCGGTAGGCGTCGAGGTTCTCGATCTCGGTGTCCGAGGAGTAGCACTCCACGACGAGGTCGACCGGCTCGCGCAGCAGGGGCAGCCGCGGCACGTAGCGCTCCGGCAGGTCCCCGAGCCGACCCCAGTGGTGCTTGCGCCGGGTGACGCGTTCCTTCTGCAGGCTGTACATGCTGGCCCCGCCACGAGTGACCGCGATCGACCCGTCCTGCGTGCGATTGATGCCCACCACGGTCGGAGCGTCCGCCATCGCCTGTGCCTCCCGGCGCGACTGTCAAGAGCCGAAGGTCGACCGTATCCGATCGAGCACATTCCCGATCGCTTCGGGCCTTCGACACGAAACGAAACGAGACGGCCGAGCCCGCCGCGTCGCTACCCCGCCGGCCGCTCGTCGCCCGCGTCGGCCGGCGGCTCCTCCTCGCGACCCGTCGGGCCGCCCTCCGGGCGATC
>DATGDX010000366.1:0-3169 GCA_035310665.1 Mycobacteriales bacterium
CCACCACTCCTTGTCCTCGTCGAGCCGGCCCCACTTGTCGAACCCGCGCGCCCACGAGCCCGTGTCCGGCAGGTACGCCCACTCCAGGATCCGCGCGGCCCGGCGCTGCGCCGCCGTGAACATCTCGTAGTCGTCGGCGAGCTGCCCGATCAGGGATATCAGCCAGAACGTCTTCACGCTGTGCCCGAAGTCGGTGTGCGGCGTCCCGAGTTGCTTGCCACCGGGAGTGGTGATCGCACCCCAGAACATCCCCGTGCTCGGGGCGTAGAACCGCTGCATCATCCGCCGTGAGATCATCCTCAGGCGGTCCAGCCACTCCTGGCGGTGCGGCTCGGGGAGGATCGGGCCCGCGAGCAGCATGTAGGCGTAGACCTGGTCCAGCTGCGCGACGAGCTCCTTCTGGTCGGTCCGGTCGCCGTCGGGCGACTCCTCCAGCACCCACCGGAAGATCTGCGATTCCGGGTCGTAGTAGCGGAGGATCTCCTGGTGGACGTTGACCAGGATCTCCGCGAGCGCCGAGCGCCGGGTGAGGTAGTAGAGGAACCCGATTCCGGTCAGGGCGTACGCGAGGTCCTGGCTGGTCCGCTGGTCGCGGGGCGGGCCGGGACGACCGGTCCGCGAGTCCAGGTAACTGAACACGCCGCCGTCCGGATCGAAAGAGTGCGTCAACAGGTAGCCGACCCCGGCTTGCGCGTAGTCGAGGTACTGCGGGTCCCCGGTGAGGTGGTAAGCGACCCCGTAGGCGTAGATCTGCCGGGACTGCGCGCGCACGTGGTCCCGGCCGAGCCACACGATGCCCTCGGCGACGCGCCCGGTGACGAACTCGGGGCCGGGGTGGTCGAGGTCGACCGCGGAGCCGTCGTTGTGGCGGTAGGTCGGGAACTTGCCGACCGGCGTTCCGAGTGCGACGTCCGTGGTCCAAAAAGGCAGGAGATCTTCGCGCAGGTGACGGAGCCAATTCTCCCCGGACGGCACGTCGCGCACGACGGTGTCGATGTCGACGGGTTCTATTGCCACAGGTGCGGAGCCCGGAACGGCAGCGGTAAACGACGTCGGATGAGGCCATGGCATGAGTGGCTCCGGAAGGCGAATCAACGACAGGCGACAGTGTGGTCACGACCGGGCCGCGGGCCCGCCGGTCGGCCGCGAGGGGGCAAACGCGCGCGCCGCCCGGCGGATGGTATCGGCGTCGTCGGCCTCGGTCGAGGACCCGGAGAGAGGGTTCGGGTCTGTGACGACGCGACGTCCAGACGCCGGAGCGCGCAACCCGTCACGCCGCCGGCATCACGGCCTATGCGCAGAACCCCAGCCATCATCGCACTGCGCGCGTTCCTTGGGCACTCACCGATTCCCGCGTGCGGAGGGGGGTCAGGGACATATCCCCGGCCTGCGGCCGGGTGCCGCCGGCGCGACTCAGGCTGCGTGGGGTGGGTACATACCCGGCGAAACCGAGCCGGGAGGCGACGATGGCGCGACCGAGCCTCGACCAGGTGCGTTCGTGGTTCGGCCGCACCGTCGTCGATTCCGGGGGGGCGCCGATCGGCACGATCGCGGACATCTACCTCTCCCGGGACGGCGAGGAGCCGGTCTGGGCGCACGTCGACGTCGGACAGTTCGGGGCTGCCATGCGCCTGGTTCCGCTCGCGGCCGCGACCGATGCCGGGGACGACGTCTCCGTGTCGCACCCCCGGGCGATCATCGTCGCCGCTCCAGATCTACACCCAGGGGACGAGCTCTCCGACGATGACGAGCGCGAGCTGTCGCGGTACTACGGGCTGGAGCGCGCGGAGACGGGGAGCGCGGAGACGGGGCGCGCCGAGTCAGGGCGCGCCGAGGACGGAACGGACGGCGACCCTGGCGCACCGCGCGCGCCCGAGGTGGTCCGCTCCGAAGAGGAGCTGCACGTCGGCACGGAGCGGCGGCCCGCCCGAACGGTGCGTATGCGGAAAGAGGTCGTGACGGACTACGTCACGAAGACGATTCCGGTACGGCGGGAGCAGCTTCGGCTCGTGGAGGAGCCGGCCACCGACGAGGGTCTCGAGCGGGCGAGGGCGTCCCAGCAGCCGGAGTCCCAGCAGCCCGAGTCCCAGCAGCCGGAGCTGACGCTGCACGAGGAGCAACCGTTCGTCGAGACACGGGTCGTCCCGACCGAGCGCGTGCGTCTCGGGACACACACCGTCGCGGGGGAGGCGGAGGTTTCGGACGAGGTTCGCAAGGAGCGGGTCGAGGTGACGAGGGACGACCGAGCCGGGCATCGCGACCGCGAGGATTCGGGAGGATGACGATGGAGACCTGGCTCCTGGTAGTCGTGGTGGTGCTCCTCGTGCTGGTGCTCGCCGCGCTCGTCGCCCCCCGCGCGGTTCGCGGCTGGCGCTCGCAGCGGATCCGCAAGCGGTTCGGTCCCGAGTACGACCGCACGGTGTCGAGAACCGGTGACCGCGCGGCGGCCGAAGCCGAGCTCGCCGAACGGGAGAAGCGGCGCTGCCGTCTCACCATCACCGACCTCGACCCCGCGGCCCGGGATCGGTACCTGCAGGGGTGGCGCGCCGCGCAGGCGAGGTTCGTCGACAATCCGGTGGCCGCGACGCGGGAGGCCGACCTGCTCGTGACGAACGTCATGCGGGATCGCGGATATCCGGTCGACGACTTCGAGCAGCAGGCGGCCGACGTGTCGGTGGATCACCCGACGGTCGTCGAGCACTACCGGTCGGCGCACGCGGTCGCGGTGGCGACGGAACGCGAACAGGTGAGCACGGAAGACCTGCGACAGGCGATCACGCACTATCGCGCGCTGTTCGACGAGCTGGTCGGTGCGGGCGAGACCGAGTCAGGGGGCCGCCATGGGTAACGGTGCCGTGGGTAACGGGGGGAGCGGACCGGCGGACGCCCCAGGCGCGGGTGGTGCCGTGTCCGCCTGGCGTCTCGCGGACACGGGTGACAGCGGCCCGACCAGGGACGCGGGACCCGCGGACCGGGGGGGCGACCGAGGGCGGGACGCGACCCCTTCCCTGATCGCCGACCCGTCCGAATACCAGGCACGCTGGAGCGAAATCCAGATCGCGTTCGTCGACTCCCCGCGGGACGCGGTCCGCGACGCCGACGGCCTGGTGTCCGACGTGATCCAGCAGCTGGTCGACGGCTTCAGGCAGGAGCGCGCCGATCTGGAGGC
>DATGDX010000367.1:0-4126 GCA_035310665.1 Mycobacteriales bacterium
GTCGACGACGGACACGATCCGACGTGGGTCGCGGACCAGGGCGGGCGACACCCGCAGCGCCTCCCCGCCCACGAGATCCACGACCGCGTCCACCCCGTCGGGCGCCACGGCCCGGACCCGGTCGACGAGGCCGTCGCCGTACCGCACCGGCTGCCCGCCCAGCTCCCCGCACGTAGTCGGCGTTGCGGTCGCCCGCGGTCCCGACGACTCGCGCGCCGAGCGCGACGGCGATCTGGGTCGCGAACGTGCCGACACCGCCGGAGGCGGCGTGGACGAGCACGGTGTCCCCGGGGCCGACCGCGAGCTTGTCGGTGAGGGCCTGGTACGCCGTGAGCCCGGCGAGCGGCAGGCACGACGCGGCGACCACGTCCACAGACTCGGGCGCGGGCGCGACCCCGCGGCGGGAACGGCGACGAGCTCGGCCCAGGTGCCGTCCGCGATGTAGTCCTTGCGGGCGTAGCCGAAGACCGGCTGCCCGACCCGCACGTGGGTCACCGCGGGGCCGACGGCCGCGACCTCACCCGCCACGTCCCAGCCGGGGATCAGCGGGAGGTACGTCGGGAACGCGGGGTCGAGGTACCCGCGGACGATCTTGTAGTCGACTGGGTTGATGCTCGCCGCGGCGACCCGCACCAGCACGCTGTCCGGCCCCAGCTTCGGGTCCGGCCGCTCAGCGAGCGCGAGGACCTCCGGGCCGCCGTAGCGCTCCGCCACCACTGCCTTCATGCGCCCGCCTTCGTGGTCGGCCTTCGTGGGCCCGCCTTCGTGGGCCCGCCTTCGTGGGCCCCGCCTTCGTGGGCGCCGTCCTACCAGACCCAGGCGCTCAGCGGACCACGCGGCCGCGCAGCACGATCCGGACCGGCGCGGCGAGCACGCCGAGGTCGGCGCGCGGGTCGGCGTCGTACACGACGAGGTCGGCCGGGGTTCCGGGGAGCAGCGCCGGCGGCAGGCCGAGCCACGCGCGGGCCCGCCACGACGCGGCCCCCAGCGCCTCCTCGGCCGGAAGCCCGGCCCCGTGCAGCGCACGCACCTCGTCGGCGATGCGCCCGTGCGCGAGGCCACCCCCCGCGTCGGTGCCCGCGAAGACGGCGACGCCGGCGTCGTACGCCGCGCGCACCGTGGACCGGGACCGGGCGTGCAGCCGGCGCATGTGCTCGGCGTAGGCCGGGAACCGGTCCGCGCGGTCCGCGATCGACGGAAACGAGTCGATGTTGATGAGGGTCGGCACGAGCGCGATCCCCCGGGCGGCCATCACCGCGATGAGCTCGTCCGACAGCCCAGTGCCGTGCTCCAAGCAGTCCACGCCGGCGGCGACGAGGTCGGGCAGCGCGTCCTCACCGAACACGTGCGTGGTCACGCGGGCCCCCGCGTCGCGCGCGCGACTGATCGCACGCGCGAGCGCCTCCGCCGGCCAGCAGGGGGCGAGGTCACCGCGCTCGCGGTCGATCCAGTCCCCCACGATCTTCACCCAGCCGTCGCCCCGGCGGGCCTGCTCGGCGGCGGCGTCGGGGAGCGCGTCGGGTTCGAGCTCGATCCCGTAGTTGCGCATGTAGCGGCGGGGTCGGGCGAGGTGACGCCCGGCGCGAATGATCCGGGGCAGGTCGACCCGCTCGTCGATCCAGCGGGTGTCGGACGCGACGCCGCAGTCGCGGGCGAGCAGGGTCCCGGCGTCCCGGTCGGTCAGCGCCTGCCGCTCCTGCTCGTCCCGGTCGACCGCCCCCTGCGGACCCAGCCCGATGTGGCAGTGCGCGTCGACGAGGCCGGGCACGACCCAGCCCTCGGCGACGAGCCTGGCGCCGGGGACCGGGCCATCGGCGACGACACCGTCGACGGTGTACACGTCGCGATGCTCGCCCTCGGGGAGCACGATCCCGCGCACGTGCAGCGCGGGCGCAGGCGCGGTCACGCGGTGAACCTACCCGGCTCGGGCGAGTCGGGCTGGGGCCGCATCGCGCGGGTCGCCCGATCGCCGACCGGCCCGATCCGCGGCCTTGACCGGGCGGTCAGTCAGTCCTACGATCACAGTGATCGCCTGAGAGTGAGGGAGGCTCGTGATGAACGCCGAGGTCAGGGCATGGAGACGGTGGCAGGACTGGGCAGTCCTCGTCGTCGGTGCCTACGCGCTGCTGTCGCCCCTCTGGACGTCCCATAACCGCGCCGGGATGTGGACACTGATCGTGCTCGGCGTGCTCCTCGCGCTGTCCGCGGTGTGGTCGCTCGCGCTTCCCGGGGCCGTGGGGTCGGAGTACACGCACATGGCGCTCGGGGTGCTGTTCTTCGTCGCCCCGTGGGCGTTGTCCTACGCGGACGTCGCCGGCGCCGCGTGGACGTCGTGGATCGTCGGTCTGATCGCATTCGCCCTGGGCCTGTGGGCGCTGCCCGAGAGCACGGCCAGCCGCCACCACCACGTGCTCGGCACCCACTGACGCCTGCGCATGCCACCAGGGGGCCGGTGCACTCGAACCGGCCCCCTCGCGCGCCCCTGCGGGAGGTGGCCGTGCGCGACTCCGCGAAGCCGCCGGAGGACGCGCGAACGCGCATCCTCGACGCGGCCGAGGAGCTGTTCGCCCGGGAGGGCTTCGACGCGACCTCGACCGCGCGCCTGGCCACGCAGGCTCGCGTCCCCAAGGGTCTGCTCTTCTACTACTTCCCGAAGAAGATCGACGTTCTGCTGACCCTGCTCGCCGAGCGGCTGCCGGCCGAGCCGGTGCGCGAGCCTGCGGCGCTGAGCGAACCCGGCGACGTCGCCCGGTCCCTCGTCCGCCTCGCCGACCGGCTCGACCTGGGCAACCACGAGTCGGTGGTACTGCGCACGATCGTGTGGCGCGAGGCGGAAACCCACCCCGAGGTGGCGGCCTACCTGCGGCGCCTCTACGCCGACCTCGTCGAGGCGACCGCGCAGGTCATGACCGCCGCCGCCGGGGGCACGGTCGACCCGAGCCGGTGCACGGCGGCGGCGACCGCGTGGGTGGGCACGATGCTCCTCGCGGCGAGCACGTCCCGCAGCGGCGGTCCCGCGCCGGACCTCCCCGCCGTCGCCCGGTTCCTGGCCGACGGCCTGCGCCGCTAGGCGCTGCGGTCGCCGCGCCGCTTGCGGGTCGTCGCGACCTCCCCCGCCGGCAGGTCCGACGAGTGTCCCGGGAAGGTCTTCAGCGTCGGGTCGATGACCGGGGCGGCGTTGTTGACCGCGGTCGCGGCCTCCCCGAACCCCACCGAGATGAGCCGGACCTTGCCGCGGTACTCGGTGACGTCCCCCGCCGCGAAAATCGCCGGCAGGTTGGTCTGCATCGTGGTGTCCACGACGATGTGGCGGTTGCGCAGCTCGAGGCCCCACTGCGCCAGCGGGCCGAGCTCGGCGGTGAACCCGAGGGCGGCGACCACGCCCTGCGCCACGAGGAGCTCGTGGGCGCCGTCGTCGGTGACGACGGCGACGCCGCTGATCCCCGCGTCGTCGCCCAGGATCTCGTGCACCTGCGCCTTCGTCACCACGCGGCACGACGACTTCATGAGCTGCTGGACGGAGTGGGCGTGCGCCCGGAAGGTGTCTCTGCGGTGCACGAGCGTGACCGACTTGGCCAGCGGCTCGAGGTTCAACGCCCAGTCCACGGCGCTGTCGCCGCCGCCGACGATCACCACGTCCTGCCCGGTGAGCTCGGCCAGCCGCGGCACGAAGTACCGCAGCCCGCGGCCCTCCCACCTCGTGCCCCCCGGGAGCGGCCGGGGGCTGAAGGTTCCCAGGCCGGAGGTGATGAGCACGGCCCGCGCGGCGACGGTCGCCCCCTGCGTGCTGGTCACCACCAGCTGTCCGTCAAGGCGCTCGAGCGTCTCGGCCCGGTGCCGGAGCAGGTACGTCGGCTCGAACGGCGCGGCCTGCTCGAGCAGGTTGGCCACCAGGTCGCGGCCGCGCACGGCCGGGAACCCCGCCACGTCGTACAGCAATTTCTCGGGGTAGAGCGCGGCCAGTTGACCGCCCGGTTCCTCCAGCGAGTCCATCACCGCGACCGAGAACCCACGGAAACCGGCGTAGTAGGCGGCGTACAGCCCGCTCGGCCCGGCTCCGATGATGAGCAAGTCGACCCGAATCGGGGGGGCCTCGGTCATGGCGGCCACGGTACGCGGCACCACC
>DATGDX010000368.1:0-7352 GCA_035310665.1 Mycobacteriales bacterium
GGTCAGGGTCGCACGCCGCGGTTCGGCGTCCCGACCCGCGGCAGGGTGCTCGCGATCACGGCGAGCAGCGCGAGCACGCCGACGACCAGCAGCATCGGCCGAGGGCCGCTGGTCATGCTCATCGCGACGCCGCCGAACCCGAGCAGCGCGGACCAGCAGTACATGATGAGAACGGCGCGCGTCTGCGAGTGGCCGATCTCGAGCAGGCGATGGTGCAGGTGCTGCTTGTCCGGCGCGAACGGCGAGCGCCCCGCCATGGACCGTCGGACGATCGCCAACAGCAGGTCCACGAACGGCACGGCGAGCACCCCGACCGGCAGCACCAGCGGGAGCAGCGCCGGGAACAGGTCCAGTCCGGTGAGCGCGCCGGGGTCGAGTTGCCCGATGAGCGAGATCGTGGAGGCGGCGAGCAGCAGCCCGATGAGCATCGACCCGCAGTCCCCCATGAACACCCGCGCGGGGTTGAAGTTGTGCGGGAGAAACCCGAAGCAGGCACCGACGAGGCTCGCGGAGATGAGCATCGGCGGCGCCGCCCGGGACAACCCGTGCACGATGGCCAGCTGGTAGGAGTAGGCGAAGAACGCCAGCGCCGCGATCCCGACCACTCCCGCGGCCAGTCCGTCCAGCCCGTCCACGAAGTTCACCGCGTTGATCGTGGCGACCACCAAGAGCACGGTGAGCAGCACGCCGGCCTCCTGGCCGAGCACGAGCGTGCCGAACCGCGGAACCGGCAGCCACAGCAGCTGCACACCTTCGAGCACCATCACGCCCGCAGCGAGGATCTGCCCGGCCAGCTTGGTCAGCGAGTCCAGCCCCCACCGGTCGTCCACCACGCCCAGCAGGCAGACGATCGCGCCGGCGTGGAGCACGGCGCGCGGCTCGGTGAAGTTGCCGAACACTGTCTGCAGCCTGGGCAGCCGGCTGGCGAGGAGCAGCGCCGCGGCGATTCCCGCGAACATGGCGAGGCCACCCAGGCGCGGGGTGGGGATCGCGTGGACGTCGCGGTCGCGGATCGGGGCGAGCGCCCCGACCGCGGTCGCGATCCGCCGGGCGACCGGGGTCAGCAGGTAGGTGACGGCCGCACAGACCAGCAGGGTCAGCAGGTACTCGCGCACCGGACGGGTGCTCGGCGGGCGTCAGGGACGCGGGTAGGCCGGGTACTTGCGGACGAGCGCCCCCACCGCCGCCGCCACGTCGTCCACCAGCGCCCCGTCGGCGTCGCGCACCGCCTTCCCGATCAGCCCCGCGATCTCCTTCATGTCCGCCTCGGTCATCCCCTGCGTCGTGACCGCCGGCGTCCCGACGCGGATGCCGGAGGCGGTCATCGGTGGCTGTGGATCGTAGGGGATGGCGTTCTTGTTCAACGTGATCTTGGCGGCATCGCACCGGGCCTCGGCGTCCTTACCGGTGACGCCGAGCTCGCGCAGGTCGATCAGCGCGAGGTGCGTGTCGGTGCCGCCGGACACCGGCCGCATGCCCTCCGCCGCGAGCCCCTCCGCGAGCGCCTGCGCGCTCGCGATCACCTGCCGGGCGTAGGTCTCGTACGCCGGAAGAGCGGCCTCGCGCAGCGCGACCGCCTTCGCGGCGACCGCGTGCATGAGCGGCCCGCCCTGGGTGAACGGGAACACGGCCTTGTCGATACGCGACGCGAGGTCGGCCGTGCAGAGGATCATCCCGCCGCGGGGCCCGCGCAGGACCTTGTGCGTGGTGAAGGTCACCACGTCGGCGTAGGGCACCGGCGACGGGATCGCCTTGCCGGCGACGAGGCCGATGAAGTGGGCCGCGTCGACGACGAGCCAGGCCCCGACCTCGTCCGCGATCTCCCGAAAGGCCGCGAAGTCGATGAGCCGGGGGTAGGCGGTGGCGCCGCAAATGATCATCTTTGGCCGGTGCGCGGTCGCGAGCGCGCGCACCTCCTCGTAGTCGATCAGCTCCGTGTCGCCGCGGACGCCGTACGCCACGACGTGGAACCACTTCCCGGAGAAGTTGACCTTCGAGCCGTGGGTGAGGTGGCCGCCGTGCGGCAGGGACATCGCGAGGACCGTGTCGCCCGGCTCGAGGAGCGCGGCGTAGGCCGCGAGGTTCGCCGAGGCGCCCGAATGCGGCTGCAGGTTCGCGTGCTCGGCGCCGAACAAGGCCTTGGCCCGGTCGATGCCGATCTGCTCAGCCCGGTCGACCTGCCCGCAGCCGCCGTAGTAACGGCGACCGGGGTAACCCTCGGCGTACTTGTTGGACAGCGTGGAGCCGAGGGCGGCGAGGACCGCGGGGGAGGTGAAGTTCTCCGAGGCGATGAGCTGCAGGCCCCCGCGCAGCCGTTCCAGCTCGCCGAGCAGGACATCCGCGATCTCGGGGTCTTCCGCCTGCAGTTCCGCGAAGTCGGGCCCCCAGAACGGCACGGTCATCGTGGCCTCCTTCCGGGGCCGGCACGGTCGGTTCACTCTATTGCGGTTTCGGGCCTTGTCGGCTCCCCCCGCGCGTCGCTGCGCTGTTGTCTCGCCCCGGGCGCCCGCGAGCCGCGCGCGCCCGCGAGCAGGTCGAGCGGGCCGCTGAGCGCATCCGCGATGAGCGCCGCGGCGTCGCGGAACAGCGCCTGCGGCGCGCCGTACGGGTCGCCGACGTCGTCCAGCGCCGCCGGGACCGGCGGAACCGAGCCGCGCGCACCGGCGGCTGCGGCGACGAGGGCGCGGGCGCGGGCCACGACGTCGTCGCCCGGCGGCAGGTGCGCCGGGTCGACCACCCGGGACAGGCGACCGAACTCGGGCAGGGTGAACGTGCGGCGCGCGGCGCCCGGGTGCAACGTGAGGACGGCGGCGCGGTGCTCGCGGGTCGCCCCGAGGATGAGGTCCGCGGCGGCCGCCATCGCGGCGGTGAGCTCCCGGGCACAGAAGTCGTCGCCGTGCACGCCGATCTCGGCGAGGGTGGCGAGCGCGAAGCGCTCCATCGGCGAGCCGGTGTGGCCCCAGGTGCCCGCGCTTTCCACGACGACGCGGTCCAGCACCTCGGGTCCGAGGCGGCGCACGAGCCCGGTCCGCATGAGCCGCTCGGCGATCGGTGAGCGGCAGATGTTGCCGGTGCAGACGTGCAGGACCCGGAAGCGGGCACCCACGGCGTCCGAGGAGCTCAATCGACGACCTCCAGGTCGGGGGCGACCTCACGCAGCCGGGACACGGCAAGGGCGCCGGCCCGCAGCAGGCGGGGCCGCGGCCCGGTGACGTCCACGATGGACGACGGCAGGCTGTCGGCGCTCGGGCCGGCATCCAGGTAGACGGCGACGCTCGTCCCGAGCGCGTCGCGCGCCTCGGTCGCCGTGGTCGCCGGGCTCCCTCCGGTGCGGTTCGCGCTGCTCACGGCCAGCGGTCCGGTCTCCGCGAGCAGCTCGAGGGCCAGCGGATGCGCCGGCATGCGGACCGCGACGGTGCCCCTGGTCTCCCCCAGGTCCCACGCGAGGGCCGGCTGGGAGTGGCACACGACGGTCAGCGCACCGGGCCAGAACGCCTCGACGAGCGCGCGGGCGACCGCCGGCAGGCGGTCGGCGAGCGCGTCGAGGGTGCGCATCGCGGCGACGAGGACCGGCACCGGCAGGTCGCGCCCCCGGCCCTTCGCGGCGAGCAGCGCGTCGACCGCGGAGGGGGAGAAGGCGTCCACGGCGACGCCGTACACCGTGTCGGTGGGCATGACCACGAGCTCGCCGCGGCGCACGGCGGCGACGGCCACCCGCAGCCCCTCCGCTCGGCGGGTCGGGTCCGCGCAGTCGAAGCAGGCGCTCACGGCGATGTCCGCGCCGGCGTCCGCGGCGGCTTCCGCGCGGTGACGAACCGGTCCCTCGCCGCCAGGTCGCGGTGGTCGGCCACGTCCGCCCATCCCCCCGCCGCGGCGAACACGGCCGGCGCGTCGACCCCCTGGGTGTCCGCATGCTCGACGCCCACCCACCCGCCGGGGCGCAGCAGCCGGCGCGCGGTCCGCTCGACCTCCCGCACGAGGTCGAGCCCGTCCGCGCCGCCGTACAGGGCGGCCGGCGGGTCGTGCTCGCGGACCTCGGGATCGAGTGGCAGCGACCCGACGGGGATGTACGGCGGGTTGCTCACGACGACGTCGACCCGGCCGTCGAGCTCCGGCAGCAGTTCGGCGCCGGTGAGGTCGGCGGCGTGCAGCCGCACGCGGGTGCCGGCGCAGTTGCGGGCGGCCCACGCGAAGGCACCGGGATCGGCCTCGACCGCGTGCACCTCCGCGGCGGGCACCTCCATCGCGACGGCGAGCGCGATCGCGCCGGAGCCGGTGCCCACGTCGACGACGACGGGGTGAGCCAGCGGGCGCGCCGCCTCGATCGCCCAGCCGGCGAGCAGCTCGGTCTCGGGGCGGGGAACGAACACGCCCGGTCCGACGGCGAGGGTGAGGTGGCGGAAGTAGGCACGGCCGGTGAGGTGCTGCAAGGGGACGCGGGCGGCCCGGCGCGCCACCAGGTCCCAGAAGCCGGCGCCGACCGTCGCGTGCCGCTGCAGTTGGGTGCGCTCCGTGCCGAGCGAGTGCGCGGCGAGCTCCTCCGCGTCGACCCGCGGGGAGGGAACACCGGCCGCGGCGAGGCGTGCCGCGGCGGCCGCGACGGCGTCGGCGAGGGCGAGCACCTCGGTGCGCACGCTCGGGCCCCTGGTCACGGCGCGGCCACGCGGGCCGCGGCATCGGCGCGCGCGAGCGCGTTCACCACGCCGTCCAGGTCGCCGTCGAGGACCTGGTCGAGGTTGTAGGCCTTGTAGTTGACGCGGTGGTCGGAGATCCGGTTCTCCGGGAAGTTGTAGGTCCGCACCCGCTCCGACCGGTCGACGGTGCGCACCTGACTGCGCCGTTCCGCCGCGGTCGCCGCCTCCGCCTCCTCCTGCGCACGGGCCAGCAGCCGGGCGCGCAGGATCCGCAGCGCCTGCTCCTTGTTCTGCAGCTGGCTCTTCTCGTTCTGGCACGACACGACAATCCCGGTCGGCAGATGTGTGATCCGTACGGCGGAGTCCGTCGTGTTGACGCTCTGGCCACCCGGACCGGACGAGCGGTAGACGTCGATGCGCAGGTCGCCCGGGTCGATGTCCACCTCCACCTCTTCGGCCTCGGGCAGGACGAGCACGCCGGCGGCGGAGGTGTGGATCCGGCCCTGCGATTCGGTGACCGGCACCCGCTGCACCCGGTGGACGCCGCCCTCGTACTTCAGCCGGCTCCACACGCCCCCCGCCGCACCGCCGCGCACCGCCACGGTCACGTCCTTGTAGCCGCCGAGGTCCGACGGGGTCGCGGCGAGGATCTCGGTCTTCCAGCCCTGCCGCTCGGCGTACCGGAGGTACATCCGCAGCAGGTCGCCGGCGAACAGCGCCGACTCCTCGCCCCCCTCCCCCGCCTTGATCTCGAGCAGCACGTCCTTGTCGTCGTTGGGGTCGCGCGGCACCAGCAGCTCGCGCAGCCGCTCCTCCAGCTCGGCCTTGGCCGCCTCCAGCAGCGGCACCTCGGCCCGCAGGGCCTCGTCCTCCCGGCCGAGCTCCCTGGCGGTCTCCAGGTCGTCCACGGTGTGCCGGTGCGCCCGGGCGGTGTCCACCACGGGCGTCAACGCCGCGTAGCGCCGGCCGAGCGCGCGCGCCTGCCCCGGATCCGCATGGACCGCGGGGTCGGCGAGCCGCCGCTCCAGGGCGGCGTGCTCGGTCAGCAAATCGTCGAGTGCGCCGAACACTGTCTCCCCTACCGGGCTTCGGCTGCCTGGCTCTGGCCCGAACCTCACCACTCCGTGACCATCCCGTCGCGGAGACGCGAACGGCGCCGGCCACGGGCGTCCCGCGACCGGCGCCGTCGACCGCTAGCGCTTCTTGCCCTGGGCACCGGCCGGCGTCCCGGCGCTCTTTCCGTAACGCTTCTCGAACCGGTCGACGCGGCCACCGACGTCGAGGATCTTCTGCTTGCCCGTGTAGAACGGATGGCAGGCCGAGCACACGTCGGCGTGGATGACGCCGTTACGGGCGGTGCTGCGGGTGGTGAAGCTGTTGCCGCACGAGCACGTCACGGTCGTCGTGCCGTACGCCGGGTGGATGTCGGGTTTCACGGGCCCTCCTCGCGCCGTGCGGTCGCCGGGTCGCCCTTCGGCGCGCCGTCGTCGCGCGCGGACCGCGCACAGAAACGCGGGCGGGAACCGGAACCGTGCCACTGGCTAGTGTGCCAGACGCGGAAACGATCCTCGGTGCCCTCGCATTCCCGCGGCTCGTCGCGCAGGGTGACCGGAAGCGCGGGGGGCCGGAGCGGATTCCTCCGGCTGGAACCCGGCCTCGCGGGCCGCGGCCACCGCGGCCAGCTGGGAGTTCACACCGAGCTTGCGCAGGATCGCCTGGATCTGCGTCCGGGTCGTCGCGACCGACACCACGCGTGCCGCGGCTATCTCCTCGGCCGAATCCCCCGCCATGAGCCGGGCGAGCACCCCGCGCTCGGTGCGGGTGAGCCCGTCGAGCACAGCCCGGCGGGCCCGCTCCTCGGCCTCGCGCGCGCACGCCTCGGCGACGAGCCGCTGCCGCTCCTCGGGCGCGAGCACCGGCCGGCCGAGCGCCGCGTCGTGCGTGACGGTCACGAGCGTGTCGAACGTCTGCGACTTGTGCACGTACCCGACCGCGGCGGCGATCGCCGCCCGGTCGTCGGACCCCGTCACGATCAGAACGCGGGCACCGGCGGTTCGCAGGGGGGCGACGAGCGGCGCGCCGAAACGCCCGTTGCCCAGGTCGAGGTCCAGCAGGACGAGGGGGTCCTGCTCGCGTGCCGCGACGGCGCGCAGCTCGTCGACCGTCGCGTCGAGCGGCAGGAGGCGGACGGTTGCGTCGCGGGCGCGCAGGGCGATCGCGAGGCTCTCGGCGAGCAGCGCGTGGTCCTCGAGCAGCAGGATCGTCCCGGCGCCGGTCACGCCGACTCCTTCTGCTGCCCGCTCTCGTGCACGCGTCCCGGCGCGCGCGGGGCGGGTGCGACCGCGCGCTGGAGCCGGACCACCTCGTCGTGCACGGCGGTCGCGAGCGCGGCCAGCTCGGGGTCGTCGAGGCGGGGCGAGACGCCGAGGACGTGCGTCGCACCCGCGATCCCGGCGAGGCCGTTGCGGAGGTCGTGGCTGCGCCGGCGGGCCTCGGCCTCCGCCGCCCGCGCGCGCTCCTCTGCCGTGGTCCAGCGGGCGCGCACCGTCTGCTCGCGCACGGTGCGCGTCGACAGCGCGAGGCGGAGGTCGGCGACCACGGCGAGGAGGACCACGGCCGCCGCGGTGAGATGCAGCGCCGCGGCACCGAGGGGGAACCCGGGCAGCCCGGTCAGGCCGACCGCGCGGAGCACGCGTCCCCCGCCGAGGGCCAGAACCG
>DATGDX010000369.1:0-10552 GCA_035310665.1 Mycobacteriales bacterium
CGTCGACAGCAGCCAGAGGGTGACCACCTCGACGCCGGCCTCCTCGCACCACGCGAGCAGCTCCGAGATCTTGCGGGCGCCGCGGCGGTGGCCGGTGGACACGTCCGCCTGCCCCGATGCGCGGGCCCACCGCCGGTTGCCGTCGAGGATGACCCCAACGTGCCGGGGGATGCGATCCCGCGGGATCGCGCTGGCCAGCCGGCGCTCGTACAAGCCGTAGAGGAGGTCACGGATCCGCACGTCCCACCTCCTTCGGCGCCCGGCACCTTACTCTTCGTGCTCACGCGGCTGCAGGTGGTGCACCGAGCGGACCGGGCGCAGGACGGTGCCTCCTCGATACCCGGCGAGCGGTCGGCCAGTCTAGGGGTGCCCGCCTCTCCCTCCGGCCCTCTCGGGCGTGGTCATGTCCGGCTCACCGCCGGTGTGCCGGCGGGGCGAGCGGGGGCTGACGTCACTCGGGGCCCTGCGCCCGGACGTCGCGCACCTGCTGCAGCGCCGCGCGCAGCTCGGCCAGCCACTCCTCCGCGTGCCGCCCGACGAGGCGGACGCACCAGGCCAGCGCCTCGGACCGGGACCGCGCGACGCCCGCCTCGACGAGCGTGTCGAGCACCCGCCGCTCGGGCTGGCGCAGCCTGGTCATCACCGGGACCGAAAGCGTCGTGAACAGGTACCGCCGGTCCCCGGCGTCGACGCCCCACGCGATCTTGCGGTGGAACCGGTGCTCGGCCTCGCGGGCGATGCCGATCCGGGCTTCGCGGGTCTCCTCCCGAAACGCCGACGCCCGCCCCTCGAACGCGGCCGTGCGCTCGGCGTCGGAGGCGTCGTCGGTGACCGGCGGGGCCGCGAGCCGCCCCACCACCGTGATCTCTTCACGATCGACGATCACCTCCGGCGAGCCCTCGAACCACCCGCCGGGGATCCGCCCGGTGAACCAGCCGCGCAGCTCCTCCCCGGTCCCGTCCTGTCTTCTGTCGCTCGTCATAGCCCGACGATTACACGCTTACGTCGCAAGCGCCACGAGGTCGGTGTTCGCCTGGAGCGAGCGGGCCAGCTCAGCGGGGTCCGTGATCGGCCGCTCGCACGTGAACCCCCGGCATACGTACGCCGCAGGACGCCCGTCGACCGGCCCGCGGTCGAGCAGCAGCGGTACGACGACCGGCCCGGTCGACGGGTCGCCGAGCGCGACGACGGCCCCGGGCGCGGGCGACAGCAACGCCACGCGGTGCAGCACGCGGGTGGCGGGGTCGTCCAGCGCGCCCACGACCGCCACCTCGACCGGTCCGGCGAGCGCGGCCTCGGCGACCGCGGCCCACCACCCGGCGAACCGTGGGTAACCGGTCACCAGCGGCGCGGCGGTCGCGAGCGCCCGGTCGGCCGCCTCGGCGTGCCGCGACGAGCCGGTGACGGCGGCGTACGACACGAGCGCGCCGGTGACCGCCGCCGCCCCGCTCGGGGTCGCGTTGTCCGTCGCGTCCTGCGGCCGGCGCAGCAGGGCCTCGGCGTCGTCCGCCGTGTCGTAGAAGCCCCCCCGCCCGTCGGCGAAGTGCGCGAGAACGGCGTCCAGCAACCCTCCGGCCAGGCGGAGCCAGCGCGGGTTGCCGGTGACGGCGTACAGCGCGAGGAAGCCCTCCGCGACGTCGCCGTGGTCCTCGAGCACACCGGGGTGGCTCGCCGCCACGCCGTCGCGCGAGACGCGCCGCAGCCGGAGCTCGCCGGGCCGGGTGCCGGTCGGCGTGCCGGTCGGGGTGCCCCCCGCGTCCCCGACCAGGTGGGTGTCAACGAGCAGGTGCGCGGCACGCTCGGCGGCGCCGAGCAGGTCCGCGCGGGCGAACAGCGCCCCGGCCTCGGCGAGCGCCGCGATCGCCAGCCCGTTCCACGCCGCCACGACCTTGTCGTCGCGCGCCGGCCGCACCCGCCGCTCGCGCGCGGCGCCGAGCCGTGCGCGCACCGCCGCCAGCCGGGCGGCGTCGTCCGGATCGGACCGCAGCTGCAGCACCGACCGGCCGTGCTCGAACGTCCCCTGCGGGGTCACGTCGAACATCCCGGCCGCCCAGTCGCCGTCGTCGTCCCCGAGCACCGCGCGCAGCTCCGCGGGCGTCCAGACGTAGAAGCGCCCCTCTTCCCCCTCGCTGTCCGCGTCCAGCGCGGACGCGAAGCCGCCCTGCGGCGTACGCAGCTCGCGCACGAGCCAATCGGCCGTCTCCAGCGCGACCCGGCGCGCGAGGGGCGACCCGGTGACTCGCCACAGGTGCGTGTAGACGCGCAGCAGGTGGGCGTTGTCGTAGAGCATCTTCTCGAAGTGCGGCACCACCCAGTGGGCGTCGACGCTGTAGCGGGCGAAGCCGCCGCCGAGCTGGTCGTAGATCCCGCCGCGCGCCATCCGCTCCGTGGTGCCCTCGACCATCGCCAGCGCCTGCGGGTCGTCGGTGCGGGCGACGTGGCGGAGCAGGAACTCGAGGACCATCGAGGGCGGGAACTTCGGGGCGCCGCCGAACCCGCCGTTCACCGCGTCGTACGACGTGGCGAGTGCGTGCGCGGCGGCGTCAAGCGCGGCGGCGTCGGGAGGCTGCTCCCTGCTCGCGTCACCGCTCGCCTCGGCGCTCGCCTCGCCGCTCCCCGGCCGGCCGTGCGCCGCCAGCTCGCGGGTGAGCGACCCCGCCGCCGTCTCGAGTTCGTGCCGCCGCTGCCGCCACGCGTCGGCGACCGCGAGGAGCACCTCGCGGAA
This sequence comes from Mycobacteriales bacterium, assembly GCA_035310665.1. GTDB lineage: Bacteria > Actinomycetota > Actinomycetes > DATGDX01 > DATGDX01 > DATGDX01. Next base: position 2,726 of record DATGDX010000369.1, read on the forward strand.
CGCGGGCATCCCGTAGCGGCGAGCGGGCGGGAAGTAGGTGCCGGCGAAGAACGGCTTCGCGTCGTGGGTGAGGAAGACGGTCATCGGCCACCCGCCCTGGCCGGTGAGCGCCTGCACGGCCTGCATGTAGACGGCGTCGACGTCGGGCCGCTCCTCGCGGTCGACCTTGACGCTGACGAAGTCGCCGTTGATGAGCGCCCCGGTCTCGGGATCCTCGAACGACTCGTGCGCCATCACGTGGCACCAGTGACAGGCGGCGTACCCGACGGAGAGCAGGACGGGGACGTCACGGCGACGGGCCTCCGCGAACGCCTCGGGGCACCAGGGCCACCAGTCGACGGGGTTGTCGGCGTGCTGCAACAGGTAGGGGCTCGTCGCGTCGGCGAGGCGGTTCGGCATCCCACCACCTTCCCTCACGCCCGCGGGTGCCCTCCGGTTGCCTAGCTGGGCGGGCCACCGGGCGTGCCGCGATCGTCACGCCGGGCAGAGCGCTCAACGCAGCGCGGCCTCGACATGGTCGAACCGGACCAGCTCCTGCTCCAGCCGCACCCGGTCGCCGTAGGTGCCGGCGCGCAGCGCGTCGTACACGTCGGCCTCGCCGACGGTCAGGTGCGTCAGCGGGTCAAGCCGCGGCACTGGTTCGGTCACCCAGAACGCGCGGTGCGCGAGCAGCGTCCGGGTGTCCATCAGGACACTCACAGTGTGCGGCGCGACCGCCCGGACCCGGTCCAGGATCGTGAAGCCGTGAGTGTCGATGTCGCCCCAGTACCGGACGGCGACTGCAGGCACCCACGGCAGCGCGCGCAGCAGCTCGTCGGCACCGTAGCCCTCGCCCCACACCACGAGCCGGTCGGGCCGGTGCGGCACGGTGAGAAACGACGTCTTGTTCTCCACGACGAGCAGCTCGGTCACCCCGACGGCAGCCTGGTCGAGCGCTGCGAGCACCGCGATGTCCCACACCACGTCCCCGTACGGCACGGCGGCCGGGCCGGGTGGCAGGCCAAGGACGGCCGCGGCGCCGCGGACCCGGATTCGGCGGGCGGGCTCGCGCAGGCCGTACCGGCCGGCAAACGACGACGCCGTGGCGGTGACCGTGTCGGCCGGCAGCACCGCGTCGAGCAGCCGGGTGAGCAGCGCCCGGTGCGTCTCGACGAGCTTGGTGTGCAACCCGGCGACCGGGATCTGCCGGGGGTAGACGCCGGGCCGGGGGTGCTCCCGCAGCCACCGGGCCAGCTCGAGCAGCAGCGGCCAGTCGCTGGCGGCGGCGAGCACGTCGTGCGGCCGGGCGAGCGCGACGTCGGCGGCGGCTGCATCAAGCGCCGCGGCGGCGGCGAGCGCGTCGTTGAACGCCGCGGCTGCCCGCACGCAGGCCGGGTCGAGCAGCCCGGCGGCGACCTGCGGCGTCGGGATGCGCCCGGCGACCGGGATCTGCTGCCTGCCGGTACCGACGCGGACCGTGCGGGTGAGCAGCTCCCACCCGTGCCGGTGCGCGTCGTCGCGCAGCGCCCGCGCCCAGGCGACGACGTCACCGAACCGCTCGGCGAGATCGTCCCGGGTGGGGCCGGCGAGCCGCACCCGCAGCGGGAACACCGTGCGCTGCTCGGCCGGCAGCGTCCACTCCCGCAGCACCGCCCCGCGGTCCCACTTGATGCGCGCGGCGTCGCGCACAGTCGCCTGACTGTCCCAGCTGCCAGGGCCGCCGACCCGCGTACTGCGTGGGCTGGCTGGGCGAGCCATCGTCATCCGACGCCCGCGACCCGCGAATCGTCCGGCACGGCCGGCGTAGCCGCCGCGGTTTCCGGGGAGGCGTCGAGGGCGCGGGCGGCCGCGCGGTGCGCTGCCCGCTGCTGCTGCACCTCTCGGACGGTCATGTGGTGCAGCCGGGAGCGCTGCTCGTCGCTGGTGACCAACCCGACCGCCTCGACGTACGGCTCGATCGTCGCGATCTTCTGAAGCGGTGTGACGACGAGGATCTGGAGGCCGAGGCCGGTGAACAGCTCGAGCCCGAACCGGGTGGACTCGTCGGAGCCGCGGCCGAACGCCTCGTCGATCATCAGGAATCGAAACGCGCCCGGCCGACCCGCGGCCAGGCCGTACTGTGTAGGACAGCGACGCGGCGAGGATCGTGTAGGCAAGCTTCTCCTTCTGCCCGCCGGACTTGCCGCCGGAGTCGCTGTAGTGCTCCAGCTCGGTGTCCTCGGCGCGGTCCCGCTCCGAGGCGGCGAAGGAGAACCAGGTGCGCACGTCGGTGACCCGCGCTGTCCAGTTCTGGTCGGCGGCAGCGTATCCCTCGCGGCCGCGGAACCGGTCGAGCAGATCCTTCACCTTGAGGAACCGGGCCTCGGCGTAGGTGTCGTCGTCTCCGCCGAAGGTCGCGTTCGACGTGATGTCCCGCAACTGCGCGCGGAATTCCCGCACCACCGGGTCGGCGCTGCGCTCCACTTCCAGCCGGATGTAGGTGCCGGGCCGGTAGTCGATCCGCCCGAGTGCTCCGTTGATCGTGTTGATGCGGGAGGTGATGCTTGCCGCCTCCCACTCCAGGTAGGCGCTGAACGCCACGAGCTCGTAGATCGCGTTGCGTTCGAGCTGGTCGCGGAACTGCGCCTCCCATCGCGGCAGGTCGTCGGTCTCCAGACGGTCCCGCAGCGCCAGGTACTCCCCGCGGCCGGTCGGGTCGCTCGGGATGTCCGCCACTATCGCCGGCCACTGCTTCTCGAAGTCCTTCATCGCGGCGACGAGCCGCTGGCTGGCCCGCTCCCTCGTGGACCGGGCGGAGTCGGTCCGCCCACTGAGCGTCTGCGTGATCGCGTGCCGCCAGCTGTCGCAGTCCTCGATGCGGCGCGGAGGACCGGACACCGCGGCGATCGCGTCGGTAAGCGCCTCCGCGGCGTCCGCCGCCAGAGTGGGCGCGTCGGTCGCAGTGAGCGTCGCGTCCGCAGCGGCGGCGCGGCGCAGCCGGTCGTACTGCCCGAGCCGGTCCTCGGCCGCGCCGACCCGTCGGTCGGCCTTCGACAGCTCCTCCCGCAGCTCGCCGAGCGCCTTCTCCCGCGCCTGCTGCTGGGTGAGCAGCGAGGCGAGCTCGGGGCTGCCCGACAGCGTCGCGTAACAGCTGCTCGGCGGCGGTCACGGCATCGAGCGCCGCGGCGACGTCGACCCGGGTCGGGTCGGTGAACCGCTCGCGGATCTGGCGGACCGCGTACGCCCGCTCCGTGTGGTCACGCCGCTGCCCGACGACGGTGTCGACCGCGTCGGCTAGCTCACCGATCCGCGCCTCGGCGACCGGGACGTCGGCGAGCAGCGCGGCGCGGCGGGCGGCGGTGTCCCAGCCGAGGACGTAATAGCGGCGGTTGCCCACCGCGGCCGGTCGTCCTTCTCGTGCCGGCTGTTGTCCTTGACCTGACCGTGCAGCGTGACCGCCCGCTGATGGGCGGCGAGCTCGGCGGCGGTGGCGACGCAGACGTGGTCGTAGCGGCGGTTCACCTCGGCGCGCAGCCAGTCACTGACCGGCGTGCCGAGGCGGACCTGCAGGTGGGCGGCCATGGTGCCGGCGCGGGGCGTCGCGGCGCCGGCGCTCGCCGGCGGCACCCGGTAGTAGGTGAGACGGCGGCCGAGGTCGTGGGTGTCGACCCAGGCGGCAACGTCGCGGTAATGCGCCTCCGGGACGAGCAGCGACAGCGCGAACGGCCGGACGAGGCGCTCGGCCGCGGCCTCCCACGTGGTGGAGTCCTTGCAGACGGCGATCAGCTCGGCGGCGAACGGCAGTGCGTCGGCGGGCAGCCGCAGCTCCCGGACGACGTGGTCGCGCAGCGTGGCGTCCTGCACCGGCACGTTCGAGTCGCGCGTGCCGGTCGCGGCCAGCTCCGTCGTGAGCGTCTCGAGCTCGCGGCGGGCCTCGGCGAGCGCCGACTGAGCCTCGAAGTCGGCGCGGCGCAGCCGGTCCTCGTCCGCAGCGAGCGCCTCGGCGACCGCGGCGACGGCGCTCATGAACCCGGGGTAGTCGGTCGTGGACGTCGGTGCAGAGACGCCGATGCGGCCGGCGAGGGCGCGCACCTCGTCGTGGGCGCGGCGGACCTCGCCGAGGGTGTCGGTGGCGGCGTCAACGCCGTGGCGGGCCGCACCCAGCTCCGCTCCCCCGCCGGCGTCGATCGCGTGCTCCACCTGGCGCAGCTGGCGTTCCTCGTCGGTGACCCGGCCGCGCAGCGTCGCGACCTGGGCGTGCAGCGTCGGAAGCTCGTGGCACAGCCGCGCGATCTCGGTGTCCAGCAGGGTGACGCGGTGGGTCTCGACGTGCGCGGGCACGGCGGCGATGGCAGCGGCGGTCACGGTGATGCGGACGTCGGCGCGGTCGTAGGCGGCTGCGGCGTCGGCGATCGGGACGAGCGCGACGAGCTGGTCGCGGGCGACCTTGACCAGCTCGTGGGCGCGGGTGAGGTCGGCGTAGTGGTCCAGGATCTTGCTGATCCGCTCGGTGGTGGCGGCGGTCGCCGCGTCGAGCATGTGGGCGCGGACGAACTCGGTGAGATTGCCGACCTGCTTCATCGACACGGTCTGAACCAGGAGGTCGAGCGCGGCCGGGGTGACGCCGAGGTAGCGGCACAGCGCCTTCTGGTAGCCGCGGAAGTTGTTCTCGTACAGGTCCGCGCCGGTGGCGCGCAGCGCGGTGCGTACCGCCCGCGGGTCGCGGTGACCGGTCAGGTGCGCCGTGATATCGAGCGCGGCCCGGGCGAGGAAGTACATCCGGTGCGGCGCGGTCGCGCCGTCCGGGAACCAGAACGCGGCACCGGCGGACACGACCCCGCCCGGTGCGCCAGGCACGCCGGTGAACCGGGCGAGGAGCGCCGTGTAGGCCGTCTTCGCGCTGCGGAGCGCCTCAGCGCGGGTGCCGCCGGTCGCCTCGTCGTAGACGTGCCGGTAGTGCCCGAGGACGTAGGTGGCGACGGTCCGTTCGCTGCGGTCGGCGCCCGCCGCCCGGTTGAACGTGACCTTCTGCGTCGGGGCGAACAGCGTGGTGAGCGCGTCCACGATCGTCGACTTGCCGGCGCCGACCTGCCCGGTCAGTAGCCCGTTGGCACCGTGCAGCGGCAGCGTCTCCACGATGCCGTCGAACGTGCCCCAGTTCAGCAGCTGGAAGGTGTCGAGGCGGACGCCGGCCGCCGGGGGCACGTCGAGCGGCAGCGGGGCGGCGTCCGGGGCGAGGTCGACCGGGCGCGACCCGGCCGTCATGCTGACACCGTCTCGTTGCCCGGCGCTGGGTCCACGTCCGCGGCCTCGTCAGGCTGGGGCGAGGTGGCGTCGGCGTTCTGCGCCGCGAGCAGCTTGCTGCCGTACTCGGCGATCCAGTCCGCGGTCACTATCGCCTTGATGATGCGGCGGACCTCGAAGGTATCGGTGGCGCCGCGCAGCCGGCGCAGGTAGCCGAGCCGCTCGAGCACCCCGACGTCGGTTGCGATCTTGTCGTCGGGGGCGCCGTCGCGGTGGTACAGGCGCATCATCTCGACCATGTCGTCCGTCGTGACGATCAGCCGGGCGGTCTCCCCGTCGGCTTCGGCAGTGGTGAGCTGCTGGCGCAGCAAAATGAGCAGGACGGTCACGCTGTAGGTGAGCGAGTGGCGCCGGATCAGCCGAGGCATGCCTTCCGGGAGCTCGTCGAGGGTGCGCAGGTAGGCGTAGCGCTCGACGTCGTCGACGACCAGCCGCAGGCCGAGCACGGTGAGGTGATCGCGCATCTGCGCCCCCAGCGTGGTGACCGCCGTCCAGACCGCCGGCGCGTCCTCGGCATGCAGCGGGCCGCGCAGCAGCGTGGCCAGCGCGATCGACAGGTCCGGGTTGGGGGTGGTCACGGCACCACCGGTCCTTCCGCGTCGGTTTGGGTAGCGGTGGCGAGCAGCCGCAGCGGAGCGGGCGCCGGGGGTGCGTCGCGATGCCCGAACAGCACGACCGGCAGGTCGGCCTCGCGGACCCTGCCAGTGGCGTCGGTCCAGGTGACCTGCTCGCGGCGATCGCCGAGGAACAGCGCGCCTGCGTCGGGCAGCTGCAGGTAGCCGACCAGCTCGGCGAGACCGTCGGTAAGCGGGTGATCGGCGATCACTTGTCCGAGGGTGGCGTGGCCGCCGCGGCGGGCGACGGTGTCGGCGACCGCGGCCCGCAGCGCGGTCAGGTCGATGTGGTTGAGCTCGAGCAGGTCGAGCAGGGTATCGCCGTCCGGCGCGGCGGCCGGCGCGGTGACGTCGGTGTCGAGGGTCGCGGCGGTCTTCAGCGTGTACAGCGGACGCTCCAGCGGCAGGGCGACGTCGGCGCGGGTGGCGGGCAGCTCACTGACGAGGCCGCGAACGTCCCCGTCGCGGACGCCGAGCGCGGCGGACAGAGTGGTGCGGATGATCTCGTGGATTCGCCGGCCCTCGCTCCACGACTGCTCGTCGAGGAACCGGCGCAGCTGCGCGGACAGCGACGCGACGGTGCGCTGCGTCGCTTCGGCAGCCGTGAACAGGTCGACCCGCAGCAGGTTCGCGATCTGGTCGGCGACCTCGGCGAGGGCGGGGATGCCTGCGACGGCGGCGAGCAGCTCGTCGAGCTCGTCGCGCTGCTGGGCTGACAGCATGTGCTCCCAGAAAGCGTTCCACGAGCGGCCCTGGTCGGAGGCGCCGATCTCGGCGGTGGAGCCGAACACCGCCTCGAGGAACGCGCCGCGTGGGCCGTCCCACGTGGTAGCGCGGCGGCGGACGTCGCGATCGAGTCCTCGGAAGTTCTCCTCGACCTCGCGCAGGTCGGCGAGCAGCTCGCGGGCCGTGCTCGTGGCCTGTGCGTATCGCTCCCGGATGCCGGTGTTGTCGAGGCCGGTGTCGGCGCCGCTGCGGATCGCGTCGATCTGGGCATCGATCTCGCTGCGCTGTCGCTGGAGCGCGGCGAGCCGGACCGCCGGGTCCGGGGCGGCACCAGCGATGATCTGGCGGAGCAGGTCGCGCACCCTGAGCAGCCGGCTGGCGGTGCCGAGGAACTCGCGGGGACCGAGGTCGCGGACAAACGCGGCTGCGGTCTCGACCGCTGCGGTCGGCTCGTAGTGCGGGATGTCGCTGCCGGCGGGGTAGTGCTTGCGCAGCCAGCCGGTCCGAGGTTCGGCCCAGTCGGAGACGTAGGCCCAGGCGGACTTGGGATACGAGTCCGGGTCGAGCGCACGCAGCGCGTCCAGGTGGTCGTCGAGCGCGTCGACGAGCTCCGGGCCGGGCAGCCGGCGCACGTTCGGCTGGAGGAAGACCGACTCGCAGAAGGCGACGACGAGCGGGGCGTGGTCGGCGGCGAGCAGCCGCCAGGCCGGATGGCTGCGGCGCAGCGCGACAAGGTCCTCGTGCCGATGCTGGATGCTCGCCACTAACGCCTCCCCTCGCGCCGAAGCCCGCCGGCTCTGCTCGACCCGCTTCCTTGTGTGTGGCAGTGTGCCGTGCCGGTCCGACAGAACGAGCCCTATGCGGGCACCCGTCTGGGCCTCGGTCAGCGATCGCAGCCCGCGTCCGCGTCGCGCGTGCGGGGTGACGACGACCGCGGCCGGGTCCACCCGAACTACCCGCGGTTCCGTTGATCAGGTTTGCTGATCGAGTGGTCCCACAAACGGGACGAAAGGGCGCGCTCTTGATGCCGTCGACCAGGTTGGATGATCAACGGCATCGCAGGGCGGGGGAGGGCGAGGGCGGTCGGGGGCTAGTGGTCCTGCCCGTTAGTTCGTCTGTGATGGATTGGCCTGCCAGGCAGCAGGGTCGTTGAGGTAGAGCCCACACGCGCAGTCGAGGGCTTCTTCGGGGCTGCCTGCGGCGGATCCGCTGGGCAGGACGCTGT
>DATGDX010000370.1:0-6853 GCA_035310665.1 Mycobacteriales bacterium
GGCGGGCCGCTGCGCCCCCCGGGTCTGTGGTCGAGCTCCTGGCAGTGCGAGCTGCACGGTTCGGTCTACCCGTTGCACGTGATGAGCCGGCCGGGGCCGGAGGCGCTGGACCACGTCGTCGCGCGGGCCCGGGTCCCGGTCTGGTTGCCGTGGCCGCTGCCCACCGGCTGGGTGGTGACCGGGCTCGGCTACGCCGGTGACGACCGCAGCGACGGGCGGGCGGTCGTGGTCGCCTGCTCCGGCCCGTCACCGGTCGGCGGACCCGGCGACCTCGTGCTCGTCGCGGAGGAGCCGGGCGTGGGGCTCGGCGCGCGGTACGCCGGGCTGCCCGGTCCCGACCCGGGGGCCGGGTTCGACCTCGGACCGCCGCACGCGAAGGTGGAGGCGGCCGGGCACCCGACGCCGCTGTGGAGCATCGACGCCGGCCCCGACGTGGCGGTGTACGTCGGCGAGGCGAAGGGGCTGTGGCTGTGGACGGTGCTGTGGCCCGCCGGCACCGGGATGCTGCTGCTCGAGGACTTCCTGCTGCGCGACCTGCGGGACGGCGGTCCCGACCTCGATCCGCCGTACGGCGCCCCGACCCCCCGGCTGTGCACACCGTGATCCCACCTTCGGTACGCTCACCGCGCCAATGCGTATCGACCTGCACACCCACAGCACCGCCTCCGACGGAACCGACCCCCCCGCGGAGGTCGTCCGCCGGGCCCGCGACGCCGGTCTCGACGTGCTCGCCCTCACCGACCACGACACCGTCGCGGGCCACGCCGAGGCCATGGCGGCCGTTCGCCGCCTGCACGACCACGGGGACGCGACCCGCGACGCGCTGACCCTCGTCCCGGGCGCGGAGCTCTCCTGCGCGGTCGGCGGAATCACCCTGCACCTCGTCGCCTACCTGTTCGACGCCGCCGCCGAGCCGCTGGGCCGCGACATGGCGAGATTGCGTGCCGACCGGCACCGCCGCGGCCAGGCGATCGTCGCCCGGCTTCAGGACCTGGGCGTCCCGATCACGTGGGCCCGGGTCGCCGAGATCGCCGGGAACGCCGACTCGGTCGGGCGCCCGCACATCGCCCGGGCCATGGTCGAGGCGGGTGTCGTCCCGGACGTGCCCGCGGCGTTCTCCCCCCAGTGGATCGCGACCGGAGGACGGGCGTACGTCGAGAAGTACACGCTGGACCCGATCCGGGCGATCGAACTCGTGCGCGGCGCCGGCGGCGTGGTGGTGTTCGCGCACCCCGCGGCGGCGACCCGGGGGCCCATCGTCGCCGACAGCGTGATCGCGCGGTGCGCCGAGGCGGGCCTCGCCGGGCTCGAGGTCGACCATCCGGACCACGACCGGGCCGCGCGCGAGCGGCTGCGGCGGCTCGCCGGACGGCTGGGCCTGCTGGTGACCGGGGCCAGCGACGACCATGGGTCGATCACAGGGCGGCGGCTCGGCGCCGAGACGACCGACCCGGCGGCGTACGAGGCGCTCGTCGCGCAGGCGACCGGAGGTGCGCCGGTCTCCGCCGGCTAGCTCGTCGATCCCGGCGGTCCCGCAGACGCGTCGGGTCCACACGCGCCCGTCGACGGCCGGCGCGGTCCACCGTCGGCCGCGCGCCGCCGTTTTGTCGGTGCCGGGCGGCAGGATCCCGCCATGCCCCCGGACCGCGCCCGTGACCTCCCGCTCGACCTCGCCGACGTGCCCGCCCGGCTCATCGCGTGCACCCCCGCGCGGCTGACCGCCTGGGTCGACTGCCCGCGCCGCTACCGCATGAGCTACGTCGACCGGCCCCCGCCACCGAAGGGTCCGCCGTGGGCGCACCAGACGCTCGGTGCGGAGGTGCACGCGGCGCTGGCGCAGTGGGGGCGGCTGCCGGTGCCCGCCCGCAGCCCCGAGCGGGCCGGGGCGATCGTCAGCGCGGGGTGGCGCGGCGCAGGGTTCCGCGACGACGCCCAGTCGGCGGCGTGGCGGGACCGGGCGCGGGAGATGGTGGAGCGTTACGTCGACCGGCTCGACCCGGCGGACGAACCCGTCGGCGTCGAGCGGACCGTGGCCACCAAGACCGCCGTCGTCGCGCTGTCCGGCCGTGTGGACCGCCTCGACCGCCGGGGGCGGGAGCTGGTGGTGGTCGACTACAAGACCGGGCGGCGGCCCCGTCTCGACGGACGACGCCCGCGGCTCGCTCACGCTCGCGGCCTACGCGGTCGCGGCCGAGCGGTCGCTGCGGATCCGCTGCCGCCGGGTCGAGCTGCACCACCTGCCGTCCGGCACCGAGGTGGGGTGGGAGCACAGTGGCGACTCGCTCGCCCGGCAGCTGCGCCGGGTCGACGAGATCGCCGGCGAGATCGCGGACGCGACCCGGCGGCGCGCCGCGGGGGAGGCGGACGATGACGTGTTCCCCCCGCGTCCGGGCACCCAGTGCGGGTGGTGCGATTACGCCCGGCGGTGCCCCGAAGGCGGTGCGGCCGCCGCCCCCCGGATGCCGTGGGAAGGGCTCCCGGCCGAGCATGGACGACCGGTAGCCGCGGGCGTCGGCGCCCGGGCGTGGTGGTCAGCCGGCGCCAGACCGCCCGTCCTCCGCCACCGCCCAGAAGTCGGTGAGCACTCGGACGGTCGCCGCCGGCGCCTCGGCGGCGGGTGAGTGCCCCGCGCGCTCGATGGGGCGGGCCGTCGCGCCCAGCCGGTGCGCCATCGCCGCCTGCTCCGCCGGTGTCCACGCGTCGTCGTGTTCGCCGTAGGCGACGAGCACCGGCACCCCGGCCGCGGCCAGTTCGGCGGTGTGATCCGGTTCGGTGAGCAGCGCGCGGCCCATCGCGTCGAGACCGACCGGGTGCGACGCGTGGAAGCGACGGTGCAGGAACGCCGCGACCTCCGCAGGACGCGCGGCGGTGGCGCGGTCCGCCGCGGCGAGCGCCTCCATCGCCGCCCACACCGCGGGGAGACCGCCGTCGGCGAGCACGGGCGCGAGCATCGCCACGACCTGCGCGCGGTGCCCCCCGATGGCCGCCGGCCCGGAGCACAGCAGGGTGAGCGATCGCGCGACGCCGGGGCCGTCGAGGACCGCGCGACGGCAGACCAGCCCGCCGAACGAGTGGCCGACGAGGTGCACGGGCCCGTCACCGAGCGCGGCGGCCACGGCGCGCACGTCCGCGGCGAGCGCGGCGACGGTGTACGCCGCCGGGTCGTCCCCGCCCGCCGTCTCGTGCTGGCCCCGCAGGTCCACCGCGATCGCCCGGTGACCGGCCGCCGCTATCCCGGCGAGCACGGACGTGAAGTCCTCCTTGCTTCCGGTGTAGCCGGGCACCAGCAGCGCGGGAGGGCGCGGCGTCGGTTCCGCTGCGCGACCCTCCGCCGGGAGCAGGTCGAGGAGCGCGAACGACCCGCGGGGCGTGGCGAGGCGGCGGCGCTGGACGCCTGCCGGCAGGTGCACATACGGCAGCAGGGTCACGCAGCGCACGGTAACGGGTGCGCACGCCCGCGCGCGGCCCGGCGCGTCGCGTTGTGGTCCCGGCGAGGGGCGGGGACACTGGCGAGGTTGCGTCGTCGTGGACGAGGAGCAGAATCCTGTGACGCCTACGGTGGCGAGCACGATCGCGGTCGCGAACCAGAAGGGCGGCGTGGCGAAGACCACGACCGTCGCCTCGCTGGGTGCGGCGCTCGCCGAACTCGGGCAGCGGGTGCTTCTCGTCGATCTCGACCCGCAGGCCTGCCTCACGTTCTCCCTCGGGCTCGACCCAGAGACCCTTGAGCTGTCCGTCCACGACGTGCTGCTCGGGCGTATTCCCGCCGCGATGGCGGTGCACAAGACCGAGGACGGCCCCGCGCTGTTGCCGGCCACGATCGACCTCGCCGGGTCCGAAGCGCTGCTGCTCACCCGCACCGGTCGCGAGTTCGCGCTCAAGACCGCGCTCGAGGATCTCCTCGACTCCTACGACGTCGTGCTCCTCGACTGCCCGCCATCGCTCGGCGTGCTCACCATCAACGCATTGACCGCGGCGGACGAGGTCGTCGTGCCGCTGCAGTGCGAGACGCTGTCGCACCGCGGGGTGGGGCAACTGCTCGACACCGTGCACGACGTGCAGCGCCTGACCAACCGGCGGCTGCGCGTGCTCGGCGTGCTCCCGACGATGTACGACGGCCGCACCACCCACGCCCGCGAGGTGCTCGCCGACGTGTCCACCCGCTACGGGCTACCGGTGCTCGCGCCCGCCGTCGCGAAGTCGGTCCGCTTCGCGGAGGCACCCGCCGCCGGGCGCTCCGTGCTCGCGACCGCCGGGCGCACGCGAGGCGCCGCGACCTACCGGCTGCTCGCCCGTCGGTTGCTCGACGGGACCGCCGCCGAGCCGCTGTCCGCGGATCCCGCGGTCACCGCGCTCACTACGCCCGATCTCGCGCCCGATCTCGCGCCCGCCGGCACCGCCCGGTGACCGCACGCTTCGACCGGGTTCGGCCGCGCTCCCCGCAGGCGGCCGCGCCGACGACAGCGGAGCAGGTGACCCGGCGCGACGGCGAGGGCCGGCGCGCGCTGTTCACCGCGGGGGAGTCGGTCCCGGCGCTCGGCGCGATTTCGATCGAGTGCTCGTCGTGCCGTCGCCTGACGGTCGTCGGTCTGAGCGCCGCGGTCCGGGCGATGCTGCCGAGCCTCTACCTGCCCGTGTTGCGCCGCCGCTACGACTGGTGGCTGCGTTGCCCCGCCTGCCGCCGGCGTACCTGGGCCGACGTGTCGATTCGTCTCTAGGGTCGTCTCTGGGGTCGTCGCTGGGGTCGTCTTCCGGTCGCCGGGTCTCGCGCGCCGCGCTCGATCGGCACGAGTTCCACCGAGGTCAGCGCGCCCGCGTCCGCGGTCACCACGAGGTAGGTGCCGGCCGGCTGGCGTCGCCGATCCGTCGGCGAGCCGGGGTTGAGCAGCCGCAGCCCGCCCGGGGCGGCCGAGTCCCACGGGACGTGGGAGTGCCCGAACACGAGCACGTCGACGTCGGGGAACCGCGCCGCCATGCGCTGCTCGCGGCCCTTTGCCGGACCCGTGTCGTGGACGACGGAGAGCCGCAGGCCGGCGGCCTCGACCTGGGCGACCTCCGGGAGCCGGGCGCGCAGCGGCGCGGCGTCGTTGTTGCCGACGACACCGACGACGCCCCGGGCCCGGGCCGCGAGCGCGTCCAGCAGCGCGACGTCCACCCAGTCGCCCGCGTGCACGACGAGGTCCGCACGATCGACCTCTCGCCAAAGAACGGGCGGCAGGTCACGCGCTCGCCGCGGGATGTGCGTGTCGGCGATCAGCAGCAAGCGCACCGGCGGTCAGGTGAACGTGGAGAACGCCGCAGGTCAGGCGGAGCTGGCGGCGTCCGATGCCACGCCCGAGCCCGACCCGCGCCCACCGCGGCGGCGACGTCGCCGGCGACCGCCCCCGGCGGCCTCGCCGGCCTCGGACACGTCCTCGCCCGGCACGCTGAGCGTCGTCACCGTCGCCCCCACCGGGACACCCGCGCGGGTACGCCGGCGCGAGCGCGATCGGCGCGCGGGCGTCGACCGTCCCTCGCTATCGCTGACCCCTGCCTCGGACGTCCCGTCGTCAGACGCAGCCGCGACGGCAGCCGCCTGGAGGGAGCCCGCCGCGACCGGGCGCCCACGGCGGCGTACCCGCGCCCGGCCGCCGCCGAGATCCTCCAGCCGCTCCGCCGCGAGCCCCGCGCGCGTGCGCGCGTCGCGCGGCAACGTCCCGCTCACTCCGGCGGGAATGTCGAGCGCCTCGCGGAGGTGTTCGGAGGTGGAGTAGGTCTCCACGGGTTCGGGGAACGGAAGCCCGAGCGCCTCGTTGATCATCTTCCATCGGGCGAGGTCCGCCCAGTCGACGAGGGTGACCGCCGTCCCGGGCCGGCCGGCCCGCCCGGTGCGCCCGATGCGGTGCAGGTAGGTCGTCTCGTCGTCCGGACAGCTGTAGTTGACCACGTGGGTGACGTCCGGTACGTCGATGCCGCGCGCGGCCACGTCGGTCGCGACGAGCACGTCCACCTTGCCCGCCCGGAACGCCCGCAGGGCCTGCTCCCGCTGGCCCTGACCCAGGTCACCGTGGACCGCCGCGACCGCGAACCCGCGCCGCACGAGATCGTCCGCGACCCGTTGGGTCGCGCGCTTCGTGCGGCAGAAGACCATCGTCAGCCCGCGCCCCTCGGCCTGCAGCAGGCGGGAGAGGATCTCGGACTTGTCCAGGTCGTGGGCCCGGAAGACGTGTTGCTCCGTGGCGGGGGGCGCCGACTCGGCGGCCGCGTGCTCGGCCCGCACGTGGGTCGGGCGGTCCAGGTACCGGCGGGCCAGGGCGACGACCGGCGCCGGCATCGTGGCGGAGAACAGCATCGACTGCCGCGCCGTCGGTAGCATCCCGAGGATCCGCTCGACGTCCGGAAGAAACCCCAGGTCGAGCATCTCGTCGGCCTCGTCGAGGACGAGCACGCGCACGGCCGACAGGTCGAGGTGCCGCTGCCCGGCGAGGTCGAGCAGCCGGCCGGGGGTGCCGACGACGACGTCGACACCCGCGCGCAGCGCCTCGACCTGGGGTTCGTACGCGCGCCCACCGTAGATCGTGACGACGCGGGCGCCGAGGGTGCGCCCGGCGGCCTCCAGGTCGCGCGCCACCTGCGTCGCGAGCTCGCGGGTCGGGACGACGACGAGCGCTTGGGGCGCCCCCTTGTCGCCCGCGGTGCCGCCGGGGGAGATGCGCTGGAGCAGCGCGATGCCGAAGGCGAGGGTCTTTCCGGTGCCGGTGCGGGCCTGGCCGATCAGGTCGGACCCTTGGAGGGCCAGCGGCAGGGCGAGCGTCTGAATCGGGAACGGTTCGGTGATGCCGACGGCCGCGAGGTCGTCGGCCATCTCGGGGAA
>DATGDX010000371.1:0-1882 GCA_035310665.1 Mycobacteriales bacterium
CGCACCGTCTCCGAGTAGCCGGGTTCCGCGACCCGGACCGCGAAGCCCAGCTGCTTCGCGCGCGCGGTCGCCGCCTGCTCGTCGAGACCGACCAGCCCTGGGGCGGCGGTGTAGCGCCCGGCGAGCAGCCACCACCCGCCGACGCCGGTGACGAGGAGCAGCACCGTGAGCGCGGCGGCGAGCGGCGCTCGGCGGTGACGCCACGCCGCGGGCACGCATCGTGCCGGGGACGCACCCGGCTTCCGGCGCGCGGGCTCCCGACCGCCCGGGTCCCGACCCCCGGCGTCCCGACCGGCCGGCTCCCCGTCCGTCCGCTGCGGTGCGGGCCGCGGTACGACGAGCGTGTCGCGGCGCTGCCGCGCGAGGATCACCGTCTCGTGCCCGGGAGCGCCCGCGGGCAGTGTCCGGCGCACGCGGCGGACCGCGTGCAGAAACGCGCCGGCGTCGGGGAACCGCGCGTCCGGGTCGCGGCGGGTCGCGGTCGCGACGAGGGCGTCCACATCGCCGGGGATGCCGGGCACGCGCTGCGACGGCGGCGGTACCTCCGCGTGGACGTGCTGGAAGGCGACGGCCATCGGCGTCTCGCCGTCGAACGGCGGGGAGCCGGTGAGCAGCTCGTAGAGCATGGTCCCGGCGGCGTACACGTCCGCGCGCGGATCCGCCACGCCGCGCTCCACCTGCTCAGGGGCGAGGTAGGCGACCGTGCCGATGAGGACGCTGCGAGTGGTCGTCGCGCCGGTCGCTGTCGCCGCGCGTGCCAGCCCGAAGTCCGCCACCTTGATCCCGCCGTCGTCGGCGAGCAGCACGTTCTCCGGCTTGACGTCGCGGTGGACGAGCCCGGCGTCGTGGGCCGCGGCGAGCGCGGCCAGCACCGGGTCGAGCACCTCGAGCGCCTGGGCGGGGGAGAGCCGGCCGCGGTCGTGGAGCAGGTCGCGCAGGGTGCGCCCCGGGACGTACTCCATGACGAGGAACGCCTGCCCGTCGTCACGTCCCTGGTCGAAGACCGAGACGACGTTCGGGTGCGACAGCCGGGCGGCCGACTTCGCCTCCCGGATGAACCGGGCGACGAACTCCTCGTCGTCGGCGAGCCCCGGGTGCATGACCTTGAGGGCCACTGTCCGGTCGAGCCGCGTGTCGAGCGCGGTGTAGACGGTCGCCATGCCCCCCCGGGCGAGCCGCGACTGCACGGCGTACCGCCCGTCGAGCACCCGGCCGACGAGCGGGTCCGACAGCGTCGTGTCCACGGGCGGAGTCTAGGGGCGCGGCGGGCGGTGCCCCGCGCGGCTCACCGGGAGGCGATGCGGTCGCGCACCGCGACCACGTTGGCGACGTAGGCCTTGGTGTCCGGGTACATCCCGTTTCGCCGGACGGAGGCGAGGCCCTGGTAGTAGCCGGCGACCGCCTGGTCGGGCGGTGCGACGCTCAGGAGTTGGCGGAGCAGCAGCACGCCGGCCAGCACGTTGTCCTCGGCGCGGAGCACGTCGAGGCGGCGCCCGCCGAGGACGTCGCGCGACAGGTAGCGGGCGGTGCTCGGGAGCACCTGCATCGCGCCGACCGCGTTCGCGATCGAGACGCGGCGGTGGTTGTACCCGGACTCCTGGTAGGCGACCGCGCGGGCCAACGCGGGGTCGACCCCGAGCCGGCGCGCGGTCCGGGTGATGAGCGCACGGATCTCGGCCCGGGAGGGCACGTCCCGGGCGGTGAGCCTCGCGCGGTTCCGGTTCGCGGCCGCGACCACCGCCCGTGGGTAGGTGCGCCCGGCGAACGTCGGCTGCGCGCGGGCCGCCGCTCGCCGGGCGGCCGGCACGGCCAGGCGCTGTCCGATCCGGACCATCAGGGACGGCGGCAACCCGTTGCGGGCGGCGATCGCCGTCGGGCTCAC
>DATGDX010000372.1:0-2167 GCA_035310665.1 Mycobacteriales bacterium
GGGATTCCACTCGTACCGCGTCGCGGATGGACGCTCAAATTGTTGTCTAGCTTTTAACACGCCGGGCACCAGAAGTTCCTTCTTGATCGGTCAGAATCATCTGACCGAGCCACGCGGCGCAATCGCCGCCCCCGCGTTACCGCTGCCGTACAGGTAACGGCCGGCGCAGACCACCACGAGCCATCCACCCGAGATCGCTGCGCACGGACGTGGGCGCGGCGCCTCCACGAGACTGTCCCCCGGAGATGCCCTTGACGCAATGCCTAATCGATCGCCCTGCCGCCCAGGCCTGGCCCCCCACCAGCGAGTGGATCACTGAGTTTCTCCGCGCCGGAGGAGACCACTGGGACCGTGAGGCGGCGATCGCGCTGACCTCGCAGGCGCTGTTCAGCGTGCTGGCCCATGCGCACCGGCCGGTGCGCATGGCCGCCCATCGGGACGGCAAGGCTGCTTGGGTGAGCGTCTCCGCGCCCACGTCCACCCTGCCGAAGACGGAGTGGACGGGCGGGTCGCCACTGGTCGAGGACCTATTGCCCCGCCTCCGACAGCGAACCCGGCACTGCGGTGCCGAGGCTCGAATCACCCATGACGGCACGCAGACCATGGTCTGGTTCATGTTGCCCCGCGAGACGCATCCGCATCCTGCCCGGATAGCCGGGGAGATCGGGCGATGGACCGTGCGGTGGCCACCGGCCGCAGGGCCGGGTCGAGGAGGGACGGGATGAGCCGCCGGGAGCGAATAGCCGCCGCGGATACGGCGTGGCTGCACATGGATCGACCGACCAACCTCATGGTGATCAACGGGGTGGTGTGGTTCGACGCGCCGCTGGACTGGAGCGTTCTGACCAAACGCATCGAGTCCCGCTGGGTCGACCGGTACCCGCGGTTTCGGCAGCGGGTGGTCGAGGGGCGGCTGGGGCTGCTCGGGCCGCAGTGGGAGAACGACCCGCACTTCGCGCTGGACAACCACCTGCACCACCTCGCGCTGCCGGCGCCGGGCGACCAGGACGCGCTGCAGGACTTCGTCAGCGACCGGATGGGCGTGCCGATCGACCGGACCAAGCCGTTGTGGCACGTGTACCTCATCGACGGGTACGGGGCGGGCTGTGCGGTGTTGATCCGGGTGCACCACAGCGTCGCCGACGGCGTCGCGATGGCCCAGGTGTTCCAGTCGTTGACCGATGACGCCCCCGACCCCGCCTTCGACAACGACAGCCCCCGCGAGCGGCGGCGCGGCTGGTCGAGGCTGCTCGCCCCGCTCACCGAACCGACCGGGGCGGTGGCCGGGACGGCGTGGCGGGTCACCGGCGCCGCGGTGACCTCGGGCCGGAGCCTGGTGGCGCACCCCTCGCGACTCGGTGACGTCGCCGCAACCGGCTGGGACAACGCGGCTGCCGTGGCCAAGCTGATGTTCACCCCACCCGGCGCCCGGACCGTCGTGACCGGCCAGACCGCCGCGGCCAAGCGGGCCGTGTGGTCCCCTCCGATTCCGCTCGACGACGTCAAGGCCGCCGGGCGGGCGACCGGCGCGACCGTCAACGACATCTTGCTGACCGCGGTCACCGGGGCGCTGGGCCGCTACCTGGAGGCGCATGGAACCGTCATCGACAACATCCGCACGCTGGTCCCGGTCAACCTGCGCCCGCTCGACCGGCCGGTGCCGGTCACGCTGGGCAACAAGTTCGGGCTGGTGTTCCTGGATCTGCCGGTCGGCCTCCCCAGCCCGCTGGCCCGGCTTGGCGAGCTGTCCCGGCGAATGGCCGCGATCAAGCATTCGCCGCAAGGGGCGATGGCGTTCGGCCTGTTGGCCGGGATCGGTCGCACCCCGATCCCGATCGAGAAGGTGCTCTTCGACTTCTTCGCCGCCAAGGCGAGCGCGGTGATGACCAACGTGCCGGGACCACGCGCGCCGTGGTACGTCGCCGGCGTTCCGGTCGCCGGCGCCATCGGATTGGTGCCGTGCTCCGGGAACGTTCCGCTGGGGGTGTCCATCTTCAGCTACGCCGGCACCGTCTACGTCGGCATCGCCGTCGACGCGGTTCTCGTCCCCGAGCCGCAGACGATCGTCGCGGCGTTCCGCGACGAACTCGACCAGCTCGTCCGGCAAACGACAAAGGCGGCTGAGGCTCCCACCCGGCCGCGCGCCGAACGCCGGGGCGAGCGAACC
>DATGDX010000373.1:0-15781 GCA_035310665.1 Mycobacteriales bacterium
GACGACCTCCGGCGGCTCGTCGACACGTTCAAGGGCATCGTCGAGGCCGCTGTGGGCCGGGAGTTCCCGAGCGATCCGCGCGAGCAGCTCGACTTCGCCGTCCGCGCCGTGTTCGACTCGTGGAACGCCGACCGGGCTAAGCTCTACCGGCGCCAGGAGCGCATCCCCGCCGATCTCGGCACGGCCGTGAACGTGATGACGATGGTGTTCGGGAACTTGGGCATGGACTCCGGCACCGGCGTCGCCTTCACCCGCGACCCCGCCACGGGGCTCAGCGGGGTCTACGGCGACTACCTGCAGAATGCCCAGGGCGAAGACGTGGTCGCCGGCATCCGCAACACGATCCCGCTGCAGGAGCTCGAGCGG
The DNA here is from genome assembly GCA_035310665.1 of Mycobacteriales bacterium. Classification (GTDB taxonomy): domain Bacteria; phylum Actinomycetota; class Actinomycetes; order DATGDX01; family DATGDX01; genus DATGDX01. The sequence continues at coordinate 367 of DATGDX010000373.1, forward strand.
ATCGACGAGCCGGCGTACGACGAGCTGATGCGCATCATGAACATCCTCGAGACCCACTACCGCGACCTGTGCGACATCGAGTTCACCATCGAGCGCCGCAAGCTGTGGATGCTGCAGACGCGGGTGGGCAAGCGCACGGCCGCCGCCGCCTTCCGCATCGCGACCGCCCTCGTCGATGAGGGCCTCATCGACATGGACGAGGCGCTGACCCGCGTCAGCGGGGCTCAGCTCGCGCAGCTGATGTTCCCGCGGTTCGACGAGAGCGCTCCCCGGAGGCAGCTGGCCAAGGGCATGAACGCCTCGCCCGGTGCCGCGGTCGGCAAGGCCGTCTTTGACAGCGACACCGCGGTGAAGTGGGCCAGCGCGGGTGACCGCGTCGTTCTCGTGCGCCGGGAGACCAACCCCGACGACCTCGAGGGCATGATCGCCGCGGCGGGGATCCTGACCAGCCGTGGCGGGAAGACCTCGCACGCCGCCGTCGTGGCCCGCGGGATGGGCAAGACGTGCGTGTGCGGGGCCGACGACCTTGACGTCAACACCAGGGAGCGGCGCCTGGTCGCGCCCGGCGGCGTCGTCGTCGCCGAGGGGGACGTGATCTCGATCGACGGCAGCTCGGGTGTGGTCTACCTGGGCGAGGTCCCGGTCGTGCCCTCACCCGTCGTGCAGTACTTCGAGGGCGACCTCGAGCCGGATTCGGCCGACGACCTGGTCGGCGCCGTCGACCGGCTGATGTCGCACGCCGACGAGGTCCGCCGGCTGCGGGTGCGCGCCAACGCCGACACCCCGGAGGACGCCGCGCGAGCCCGCCGGATGGGGGCCCAGGGTATCGGGCTGTGCCGCACCGAGCACATGTTCCTCGGCGACCGCCGGCAGTACGTGGAGCGGCTCATCCTGGCGGACAGCGACGAGGAGAAGCGGGCCGCTCTCGACGCCCTGCTCCCGTTGCAGCGCAAGGACTTCATCCGGATCCTGCAGGCGATGGACGGGCTGCCCGTCACCATCCGGCTGCTCGACCCGCCGCTGCACGAGTTCCTGCCCGACCGGACCGAGCTGGCGGTGCGGGTCGCGCTGGCCGAGTCGCGCGGCGAGCGGAACGAGAGCGACCTGCGGCTCTTGCAGGCGGTGAACCGGCTGCACGAGCAGAACCCCATGCTCGGCATGCGCGGCGTGCGGCTCGGTCTCGTGATCCCCGGCCTGTTCGCGCTGCAGGTCCGGGCGATCGCGGAGGCAGCCTGCTTCCGGCAGCGGATGGGGACCGACCCACAGGCCGAGATCATGATTCCCCTGGTCGGAAGCGTCCAGGAGCTCGAGCTGATCGTCGAAGAGGCGAAGGTCGTCCTCGAGGAGGTCGCGGAGACCCACGGGTGCACGCTCCGGTTCGCGATCGGGACGATGATCGAGTTGCCGCGCGCGGCGCTGACCGCCGGGCAGATCGCGGAGACGGCGGAGTTCTTCTCGTTCGGGACCAACGACCTGACCCAGACGACGTGGGGGTTCAGCCGCGACGACGTCGAGGGCGGCTTCTTCTCCAACTACCTGGAGAAGGGCGTGTTCGGGGTCTCGCCGTTCGAGTCGTTGGACCGCGACGGCGTCGGCCGGTTGATTCGGATTGCCTGCGAGGAGGGTCGGCAGGTGCGCCCGGACCTGCACCTGGGCGTGTGCGGCGAGCACGGCGGCGACCCGGACTCGGTCCACTTCTTCCACGACGTCGGGCTCGACTACGTCTCCTGCTCGCCGTTCCGGGTGCCGGTCGCCCGGCTCGAGGCCGGCCGCTCGGCCGTGGAGAGCGTCGGCAGCGACCACCGCTGACCAGCCACCCCCTCCGCGCGGACGCGGTGCCGTCGATCAGCAAACGTGATTGACGGCACCGGCGAGCGGGGGAATTGCCCGGTTTGCGGGGCAAGTTGACCATGGACGGCAGCAGCGCGTCGGCGTCGTACGCGAGAATGCGCGCGTGCCGTTCGCCCTGCTCCGCGTTCTGTACCGCCTGACGATCCTGGCCCTCCTCGCCGCGGTGACCCTCGTCGCGGTGACCGCCGGACGCGTGTGGTGGACGGCGCGGCAGGACCAGCGGCCGGCCAGCGACGCGATCGTCGTGCTCGGCGCGAGCCAGTTCGACGGGCGCCCCTCCGCCGTGTTCCGCAACCGGCTGGCGCACGCGGCCGAGTTGCAGCGGCAGGCGGTCGCCCCACGCATCGTCACCGTCGGCGGCGCCCGCCCGGGCGACCGGTTCAGCGAGGCCGAGGCGGGGGTGAACTGGCTGGCCGCGCACGGTGTCTCCCGCTCGCGGCTGCTCGCGGTGCCCGCCGGCACCGACACGGTCTCGAGCCTGCGGGCCGCGAACGCGGTGTTCGTCCGCCGCGGGTGGCGCTCCGCGGTGCTCGTCACCGACCCGTGGCACTCGCTGCGCTCCCGGGCAATCGCCGGCGATCTGGGGTGGAGAGCGGCCACCTCGCCCACGCGCAGCGGACCCGTGGTGCGGACGAGGGAGACGGAGGCCCGCTACGTCGTCCGCGAGACCCTCGGCTACCTGTACTACCGGTTGTCGCCCGGAGACGGGGCCACACCGGCGCGTACGGCGTAGGGCGAGCGGGGGTGGAAGGGCGGATGTACGACGAGGCCGCCCGCGAGCGGTGGGTCGCGGAGGCCCCCAAGCGGCCGGGGCGCACCGCGTTCCAGCGAGACCGGGCGCGGGTGCTGCACAGCGCGGCGCTGCGCCGACTGGCCGGCAAGACCCAGGTCGTGGGGGTGGGGGAGTCCGACTTCCCCCGCACCCGGCTCACCCATTCCCTCGAGTGCGCGCAGGTGGGGCGCGAGCTCGGGATCGCGCTCGGCTGCGACCCGGACGTCGTCGACGCGGCGTGCCTCGCGCACGACCTCGGGCACCCTCCGTTCGGGCACAACGGCGAGACCGCTCTGGACGGTGCCGCGGCGGGGTGCGGGGGGTTCGAGGGCAACGCGCAGAGCCTGCGGATCCTCACCCGGCTGGAGGCGAAGACGTTCGCGGCCGACGGGCGGTCGGCCGGGCTGAACCTCACCCGGGCGACGCTCGACGCCGCCACGAAGTACCCCTGGCCGCGGCCCCCCACGGGGGGCAAGCACGGGGTGTACGACGACGACCGGCCGGTCTTCGCCTGGCTGCGGGCCGGCGCCCCCGAGGACCGGCGCTGCCTGGAGGCCCAGGTGATGGACTGGGCCGACGACGTCGCGTACTCGGTGCACGACCTCGAGGACGCGCTGCACGCCGGGCACGTGCGGCTGGAACAGCTCGCGGACCGCGCCGAGCGAGCCGACGTCGCCGCGCTGACCGCCGAGGTCTACTGCGACGCGACCCCGAGCGAGCTCGAGGAGGTCTTCGCCGGGCTGATCCGGCTGCCGTACTGGCCGGCGTCGTACGACGGGTCCCTGCGCGCGCTCGCCGCGCTCAAGAACCTCACCAGCCAGCTCATCGGCCGCTTCTGCACGCTGGCCGAGCACGCGACCCGCAAGGTGTTCGGCCCCGGTCCGCACGCCCGGTACGGCGCCGACCTGGTCGTGCCGCCGGCCACCCGGCTCGAGTGCGCGCTGCTGAAGGGCGTCGCGGCGCGCTACGTCATGCACCTGCCCGACCGGCAGCGACGGCAGGCCGACGAACGCGACATGCTCCGGGAGCTCGTCGCGGTGGTCGCCGCCCAGGCGCCCGCGTCGCTCGACCCGGCCCTGCGCCCGCTGTGGACCGAGGCGCCCGACGACGCGGCTCGCCTCCGCGTGGTGATCGACCAGGTCGCCGGGCTCACCGACGCGTCGGCGCGGCAGTGGCACGAACGGCTCACCACACGGTAACGAGGCTGCCCACGGTCCGGACCGCCCCGCGCGAGCCTTGTGGACTCCGGCGGCCCCGCCCGCCGCCCGCGCCGTACCATCACGGGCCGGGGCCGGGTCCGCCAAGGGGCCGGCAGGAGGGGACGGGGTGGCCGGGCGCATCCGCGACGAGGACATCGCCCTCGTCCGGCAGCGGTCGCCGCTCGCCGAGGTCGTCGGCGAGCACCTGCAGCTGCGAGGGGCCGGCGGCGGTCAGCTCAAGGGCCTGTGCCCGTTCCACGAGGAGAAATCGGCCTCGTTCACGGTCTCGCCCACCCGCGGCCTCTACCACTGCTTCGGCTGTGGTGCCAGCGGGGACGTGATCACGTTCGTGCAGCGCCTGGAGCACCTGTCGTTCGCCGAGGCGGTGGAGCGGCTCGCGGCCCGGGCAGGTGTCCCGCTGCGCTACGAGCAGGGCGGTGCCGCGCCGCGCCAGCAGCAGGGCCAGCGCACGCGGCTCGTCGCGGCGCACGCGGCCGCGGCGGAGTTCTACGCCGAGCAGCTGCGCGGTCCCGAGGCGGCGGCGGCCCGCCGGTTCCTCGCCGAGCGCGGGTTCGACGACGAGGCCGTCGAGAGGTTCGGGTGCGGATACGCGCCGGCGTCGTGGGACGCGCTCACCCGCCACCTGCGCGGGCGCGGGTTCACCGACGCCGAGCTGCTGGCCGGCGGGCTCGTCCGCGAGGGCCGGCGCGGACTCGTCGACCGGTTCGTCGGGCGGCTGCTGTGGCCGGTCCGTGACATCACCGGCGACGTCGTCGGGTTCGGGGCCCGGCGGCTGCGCGAGGACGACCCGGCGCCGAAGTACCTGAACACGCCCGAGACCCCGATCTACAAGAAGTCCCACGTCCTGTTCGGTCTCGATCTGGCGAAGAAGGAGATCGCCCAGCGGTTGCAGGCGGTCGTCGTCGAGGGCTACACGGACGTGATGGCCTGCCACCTCGCGGGCGTGCCCACCGCGGTCGCGACGTGCGGCACGGCGTTCGGCGCCGAGCACATCCAGGTCCTGCGGCGGCTGCTGATGGATCAGGACGAGTTCCGGGGGGAGGTCGTGTTCACCTTCGACGGTGACGCGGCCGGGCAGAAGGCGGCCCTGCGCGCCTTTGCCGACGAGCAGCGGTTCGTCACCCAGACGTTCGTCGCGGTCGAACCGCACGGTCTGGACCCGTGCGAGCTGCGCTGCCGGTGCGGCGACGCGGCGGTGCGCGAGCTGGTCGCGAGCCGGGTGCCGCTGTTCGAGTTCGCGATCCGCAGCGTGCTCGACCGCTACGACCTGGAGATCCCGGAGGGCCGGGTCCAGGCGCTGGCTGCCGCGGCGCCCGTCGTCGCCGGCATCAAGGACCGCTCGCTGCGCCCCGAGTACGCGCGGCGCCTCGCGGGGTGGCTGGGCATGGAGGTCGACGCGGTGCTCGCCCGCGTCGGGGAGGTCTCCGGGTCCCCGCGGCGCGATCGGAGGGAGCGGGCGGGGGCCGCCGGCGAGCCTCGCCCCGATCCGCGCGACCCCGGCCGCTGGGTCGAGCGGGAGGTGCTCAAGCTTGCCGTGCAGCGCCCGGCGCTGGCCGGCCCGGTCTTCGACGCCCTGCCGGCCGAGGTGTTCACGCACCCGGCGTACGCCGCGGTCCGCGCGCTGGTCGCCGCGGCCGGCGGTGCCGCGGCGGCGGGGGACGACACCTGGGTGGGCCGGCTTCGCGAGGCGGCGCCGGACGACACTGCGCGGGCCATGGTCACGGAGCTCGCGGTGGAGCCGCTGCGCAGCAGTTCCGGAGAGGCGGACGAGCGCTACGCCGGCGCGCTGTTGGCCCGGGTGCAGGAGCTCGCCACGAACAGGCGGATCGCCGAGCTCAAGTCGCGGCTGCAGCGGCTCAACCCGCTGGAGCACGCGGAGCAGTGCAACCGGCTGTTCGGGGAGCTGGTCGCCCTCGAACAGCACCGTCGCGGCCTGCGGGAACAGGCGATCGGCGCGTTGTGACGACGGCGCGTGCTCTGTCACGGCCTGTCACCGCGCACCGCGACCGGCTCCTGCGCCTTCCGTTTGCGCGATTGTGCTCCCGAGGGCGGGTTCGGCAGGGCACACTGGGGACGGTTCGATCCCGGCACGAGAGGGACCAGCCCGTGAGCCGCTCCGCGCCGCCCCGTGAGGTGCAGGCCGAGGAGGTGCGCGACCTCCTCGCGCGGGGAAAGGAGCAGGGTTTCGTCACGGGCGAGGAGGTCGCGGCGGCGTTGACGGCCGCCGAGCTCCCGCCGGAGGCCCTGGAGGGCGTGCTCGCCGCGCTCGCGGACGAGGGCGTGGACGTCGTCGACACCGAGGAGACCCTCGAGGACGCCGACGAGGCGCGGCGGCAGCCGGAGGACGACGTCGCGGTCCGGTCGACGACCAGCGACCCGGTGCGGATGTACCTCAAGGAGATCGGCCGCGTCCCGCTGCTGTCCGCCGAGGAGGAGGTCGAGCTGGCCCGCCGGATCGAGGCGGGGCTGTTCGCCAGCGAGAAGCTGGCGGGGGCCGAGCAGCTGCCCGACGTGCTGAGGCGTGAGCTCGAGGCGATCGAGCGCGACGGGCAGCTCGCGAAACGGAAGCTGATCGAGGCGAACCTGCGGCTCGTCGTCTCGATCGCCAAGCGCTACGTCGGCCGCGGCATGTTGTTCCTCGACCTCATCCAGGAGGGCAACCTCGGCCTGATCCGCGCGGTCGAGAAGTTCGACTACACCAAGGGCTACAAGTTCTCGACGTACGCGACCTGGTGGATCCGGCAGGCCATCACCCGGGCGATCGCCGACCAGGCGCGCACGATCCGCATCCCGGTGCACATGGTCGAGACCATCAACAAGCTCGTCCGCATCCAGCGCCAGCTCCTGCAGGACCTCGGGCGGGAGCCGACGCCGGAAGAGATCGGCGCGGAGATGGACCTGCCGCCCAACCGGGTGCGCGAGATCCAGAAGCTGTCCCAGGAGCCGGTGAGCCTGGAGACCCCGATCGGGGAGGAGGAGGACTCCAACCTCGGCGACTTCATCGAGGACTCCGACGCGGTCATCCCCGTCGACGCCGCCGCGTTCATCCTGCTCCAGGAGCAGCTGGAGGGCATCCTGCACACGCTCTCCGACCGCGAGAAGAAGGTGATCGAGCTGCGGTTCGGGCTGACCGACGGGCACCCGCGAACGCTCGAGGAGGTCGGCAAGGAGTTCGGCGTGACCCGCGAGCGCATCCGGCAGATCGAGTCGAAGACGTTGTCGAAGCTGCGGCACCCGAGCCGCTCCCAGAAGCTGCGTGACTACCTTTGAGTGAGGCCGAAACCGGGGTCCGCGGCCAGCGGACGTCACGGTCGCCGGCGGGGAGCACTTAGGTTGCCCTGGCGACGTCCCCGGGTGCCCGCCGGCGTCGAGGTTCCGGACGGCGAGCGGGTCGTCGAGTGGGCCCCGACCCCGGACGGTGCCGCGGTCGCCACCGAGACGGCGCTGCTGCTCCCCGGCGGCGTACGGCTCCCGTGGGCCGAGGTGGACCAGGTCCGGTGGCGGCGGCCGGTGCTCGTCGTCGACGTGCCCGGGCGCCCACCGGTGCGGGTGCGCCTGTCCGAGCCGCGCCGGCTGCCCGAGGCCGTGCGGGAGCGGGTGCAGGCGAGCATCGTGGTCAGCGCCTACCACCGGCTGGGCCGCGGCGGCGGCGTCCGGGTCGTGGCGCGGCGGGCGGGCTCGGGCGAACCGGTGTGGTCGCTGGTCTACGACGGGGGTGCCGACGCGTCGGACCCGGCGACTCGCGCCGAGGCGCACGGCATTCTCGGCGACGTGCGGGCGCAGACCGGCCTGTAGGCCCTCACCCCCGGAACCGGTCCACCGGGATCTTGCACGCCTGCGCGGCGCCGCGGGCAGCGGCGCGGACGTCGGCGGTCGCCCGGTTGATGTCGCGGCGGTCACCGGTGCGGACGGCGTCGGCGAGACCGCGCAGTGAGTCGCGCACCCGCTCGGCGGCGGCGCGCACGTCTGCGTCACGGATCGAGCGGATCCGGTCGTCGAGCCGGCGCACCTGCTGGTCCAGCTGCTCCGCGCTCGGCGCGTCCACGCGGGTCGCAGCGGCATCCCTGGCCAGCGCGGCGCAGTCGGCGGTGGCCCGGGTCGCCCGCTCCGCGGAGCCGCACCCGGTGGCGAGCAGGACCACGACGAGGGCAGCCGCGGGGATCGCGCGCAGGCCCGCTGCCTGCCCGTGCCCGAAGCGGCTCGCCTGCGACCACGACGTCACGGCCAGCTGCCTTCCACCGAGGACGCGACGACGATCTCGCGGACCTCGAAGCCGGGCGGGCGCCGCAGCGCGAACAGCACCGCCTGGGCGACGTCGGCCGGCGAGCTGAGCTTGGCGTCGGGGGGAGGCTTGTACTGCTCGTCGCGGTCGTCGAAGAACGCCGTCGACATCCCCCCGGGGATCAGCAGGGTGACACCGACCTGACCGCGCAGCTCCACGGCGAGCGCCCGCGTGAACCCGACGACCCCGAACTTGGACGCGCAGTACGCCGTCGCGTCACCGACCGCCTTGAGCCCCAGCGTCGACGCGACCGTCACGACCTTGCCCGCCCTGCGCTTGAGGTAGGGCAGTGCGGCGCGCGTGACCGCGGCCGTCCCGAGCAGGTTCACCGAGACGATGCGGTCCCACACGTCCCCAGGCACGTCGTCCAGCGCTCCCGGTCGGTCGACCCCCGCCGCCGTGAACACCGCGTCCACGCCGCCCAACCGCTCGGCGACCCGCACGGTCGCGGCCTCGGCCGCGCGCGTGTCGGCGAGGTCGACGACCTCGTGCGGGAACCCGTCGACGGGCACGCGGTCGAGGACCCCGGCCGTGCCACCGGCGTCGCGCACCGCCTCGGCGACGGCACGGCCCAGCCCGGAGGCCCCACCCGTGACGATCACTGTCCCTAGCTCGTCAGCCACGCCGGGCCGCCTCCTTCATCAGTGCGGTCGTCGACCGCCCCTGCAGGTAGGGCAGGATCACCGTCTGCCCGCCCCAGCGTCGCAGGATCCTCGCCTCCGGCAGGTCCCCCACCGCGTAGTCACCGCCCTTGGCCCAGATGTCGGGCTGGATTCGTTCCAGCACGGCCTCCGGGGTGTCCTCGTCGAAGACCACGACCGTGTCCACGCAGCCCAGGGCGCGGAGCACCGCGGCGCGGTCCGGCTCCGGGGTCAGCGGCCGTCCAGGCCCCTTGAGGCGGCGGACGGATGCGTCGGAGTTCAGGCAGACGACGAGGCAGTCACCGAGCCGGCGGGCGGCCTCGAGCAACGCCACGTGCCCGGCGTGCAGCAGGTCGAAGCAGCCGCCGGTGGCGACGACGGTGCCGCCGGCGGCGCGCGCCGCGGTGACGACCTCGGCGGGGGTCGGCACGGGGCGCCGCCCGCCGGCCACTGCCCCGGTCACGCCCCCGGTTGCTGCCGGCGGTGGCGCCGCTCGTGCCCGCTCGACCCGCACCGCTGCGGCCCCACCCGCCGCGACGAACGCGCTCGCGGCCGCGACCGCGCCGGCCACGGCCTCGGACGGCAGGGCGCCGTCGGCGAGCAGTCCCGCGGCGGCGGAGGCGAACCGGTCGCCGGCCCCGCACGCGTCGAGCGCGAGAACGGGCGGCGCCGGCACGACGAGCGGGTACCCGTCCCCGCCGACGAGCAGCGCGCCGCGGGCGCCCAGAGTCACCGACACGCCCGTCGCCGACCACCGCTCGCGGAGCTCTCGGGCGCGCGCCGTCACCGCGGCCAAACCCTCCCCCGCCACCACGCCCGGTGGCTCACCCGCCAGCGCGCGCGCCTCGGCGGCGTTGGGTGTGGCAAGGGTGATGCGGGACACCGGCTGCGGACCGCGAACGTGCGGGTCCCACACGACGGGCGTGCGGTGCGGCAACCGGGTGAGCGCCGACCGGAGCCGTTCGTCGGCGGCGACGCCGCGTCCGTAGTCGGCGACGAGGACCGCCGCGGCGCGGCGCAGCGCGGCGATGGCCTGCGCGGTGGCTCCGCCGACGCGTGCCGGCTCCCGACCCCCCGCGTCGAGGCGCAGCAACGACCGATCGTCGCAACGCACCCGGAGCTTCTGGGGTGTCGGGCCGTGCAGGCCGAGGTCGACGACGGCGATGCCGGCGCGGTCGAGCAGCGCGCGCAGCTCGAGGCCCGCCTCGTCGCCGCCCAGGGCGGTCACCAGCACGACCTCTCGCCCGTCCGCGGCGGCAAGCAGGGCTGCCAACCCGGCGCCGCCGGGGCGGGCGTGCTGCGACAGGTCGTCGACGACCGGGACCGGCGCGTCCGGGGCGAGCCTGTCGACGCGGCCGACCAGGTCGCGGTCGAGCAGCGCGTCGCCGACGACGACGAGCACCCCGCCGCGGCGAGCCGGGCTCACCGCCCCACCTGCCGGTCGACGGCCGAGCACAGCACGTGGATGGCCACCTGGTGCACCTCCTGCACGGTCGCCGTCGTTGCCGCGCCGACGGCGACCGTGTCGTCGGTCGCCTCCGCCAGCCGGTTGGGCCGGGGACCGGTCAGCGCCCACGTGGTCAGTCCCACGCGGCGCGCCTGCTCCACTGCGCCCAGCACGTTCGGCGAGCCGCCCGACGTGGACAGCGTGAGCAGCACGTCCCCGGCGCGGCCGTGGGCGCGGACCTGCCGGGCGAACACCTCCGCGTAGCCGTAGTCGTTGCCGATCGCGGTCAACGCGGAGGTGTCGGCGTGCAGCGCGAGGGCCGCGAACGGGCGCCGCTCGTCCCGGTAGCGCCCCACGAGCTCGGCGGACAGGTGCTGCGCCTGAGCCGCCGACCCGCCGTTCCCCGCGACCAGTAGCCGGCCACCGGCCAGCAGGACGGTGGCGAGCCGGGCCCCCCAGTGCTCCAGCCGGTCGGTGTCGAGCTCGTCGAGCGCGGCGACGAGCGCGTCGACGTGCGCCCGGCCGGAGGGCAGCGCCGCGGTCACCACGAGGTGAGCTCGCCGGCGGTCCGGGCCGTCGGCGCGGCCAACTCGTCGTACACCTGCAGCGTGGCGGAGGCGATCCGGCCCCACGAGTAACGAGCGCGGGCGCGGCGCGACCCGGCGGCGCCGTAGGCACGGCGGCGTTCGACGTCGGGCAGCAGCTCGGTGAGCGCCGCCGCGATCGCATCGGGATCGCGCGGCGGGATGTGGACTCCGGTCTTGCCGTCGACCACCGTGTCGATCAGCCCGCCGACGGCGGAGGCGACGACCGGGACCCCGCAGGCCATCGCCTCGAGGGGAACGATACCGAACGGCTCGTACCACGGGACGCAGGCGACGACGTCCGCGGAGCGCATGAGCGCGGGGAGGGTCTCGCGGCCGACGCGGCCGCGGAAATCCACGCGGTCGAGCACCCCGTGCCGTTCCGCCAGCGCGCGCAGGCGGCGGATCTCGCGGTCGCGACCGAGCCCCGTGCGGTCGGGGCCGCCGGCGACGACCAGCTCCGCGTCGGGCACGTCGGCGAGGGCGCTGATGAGGTTGCCGACGCCCTTGCGCTCGACGAGCCGGCCGACGAACAACACGCGGTACAAGCCGGGTTGCCTCGCGTCCGCGGCCCCCTCGGGTCGGAACCGGGTCAGGTCGACGCCGCACGGCACGACGGACACCCGGCGCCGGTCGGCCCCGATCCGGACGAGCTCGAACAGCTCGTCGGAGCAGGTGGCGACGATTCGGTCCAGCTCACGGACGAGATGCTCCTCGATCGCGATCCGCTGCGCCGGGGAGGTGTCTTTGTGGCCCTGGTGCCGGCGCTTGACCACCCCGAGCGCGTGGAAGGTCTGCACGACCGGGATCCCGAGCGGCCGGGCGGCCGCGAGCGCCGCCAGGCCCGACATCCAGAAGTGGGCGTGGACGACGTCCGGCCGGTCGCGCAGCCACTCCGTGTGCAGGTCCAGGGCGAAGTCGTCCATGTACGGCAGCAGCTCGTCCTTGGGCACCGCCGTCGGGGGCCCGGCGGCGACGTGGTCGACGACGACCCCGGGTTGCGTGACCACGCGCCGGGGCAGGGCGTGGTAGTCGCGGCGGGTGTGCACGGTGACCTCCACGCCACGCCCCGCGAGGGCAGCGGACAGCGAGGCCACGTGGACGTTCTGTCCGCCGGCGTCGACGCCGCCGAGCACCGCGAGCGGGCTGGCGTGCTCGGACACCATGGCGACCCTCATGCACCTACCTCCTCGGCGGCCTTCCGTGGGGCGCGAGCGTCTCGACGGCGGCGACGACGTCCGCGGCGGCGACCGTATCGAGACACGGGTGCCCGGGGACGGGGCAGGCGCGGGCACGCGACGCGGCGCAGGGCGCCTCCTGGTCGCCGAGCAGCACGGTGGGGACGCGCCACGGCCGCCACCGTTCGGCCGGGACGACCGGCGCGAACAGCGAGACCACCGGGGTGCCCACGGCGGCGGCCAGGTGCGCGGGCCCGGTGTTGCCGACCACCACGGCGGCGGCGCGGTCGAGCACGTCCCCCAGCTCGGTGAACGTGAGCCGTCCGCCGAGGTCGACCCCGCCCGGGGCGGCGACCTCCGCGGTCAGCGACGCCTCGCCCGCGGCGCCGGTGACCACGACGCGGCACCCGTCGTCGACCAGCGCGGCGGTGAACTCCGCCATCCGGCCGGGGGTCGGGACCCGTGCCGGGACCGACGCCCCCGGGTGGACGACGACGTACGGGTCGGCGCCGGTGAGGGCGCGGGTGTCCGGGAGCGGCCGGCGGACCGCGAGCCGGCCGTCGTCACCGGGCGGCAACGGCAGGCCCGCCGCGGTGGCGAGGGACAGCATCCGCTCGACCTCGTGCAGGCCCGTCTCCGGTGGCCGGTGCCGCAGGTCGAGCAGTGACCCCGGGTAGTCGTCGCTGATGGCCCCGACCCACGGCACGCCCGCGAGGCGAAGGACGAGGGCGAGCGGGAGCGGGCTCTGGTGGTACGACGTGAGGACGAGCGCGCGCTCGACCGGTCGCGCCGCGATCTCCTTCACGAGCCACTCGACGTCCGTCGGGTCGACCGGCGGTGGGTCCGGGTCGATCCAGGGGCACGGCCAGCAAAGCACCTCGGCAACGCCCGGGAGCAGGGCCGCGGCCTGCTGCCCACGAGGCCCGGCGAGCAGGACCACCCGGCGCGCATGCGCGGCGGCGGCCCTGATCACGGGGCCGGCGAGCAGCACGTCGCCGTCGTTGTCCAACCGCGCGACGAGCACGGTGCCGAGCCGGCGTGTCACGAGGCCGACCTCGCGGCGAGAAGCAGCTCGACGGCGCCCAGCAGGTCCGGCGCCACCTCGGGGGCGTCGGCGACCTCTTCCGCGCGCGTCTGCGCCGTGGGCACGAGCACGGGCCGGGCGCCCGCGGCGAGCGCGGCGTCCACGTCGGCGCCGATGTCCCCGACGACGCCGCACTCCTGCGGCCGGACCCCGAGCGCGCGGGCGGCCGCGAAGATCATACCGGGCCGTGGTTTGCGGCACTCGCACCCGTCGTCCGGGCCGTGCGGGCAGATCAGCACGGGGCCGAGCGGGCCGATCAGCTCCGCGAGGCGGGCGTTGACGACGTCGACCTGGTGGGGTCGCAGCAGCCCGCGAGCGAGGCCGCTCTGGTTCGACACGACCGCGGTCGCAACCCCGGCGTGCCGCAGCCGGGCGAGCGCGGCACGAGCCTGTGCAACCGGCCGGACCTGGTCGGGGTCCCCGTTGTAGGGTACGTCGACGACCAGCGTCCCGTCTCGGTCGAACAGGACGGCCCGCATGCGCGGCACCATGGTCACGTCCGGCGGGTACCCCTGGAGAATCGGCGGTGAAACGTCGAGGGAAGAAAGAGCTTCCGGAAGGGACCCCTACCGCGGCCGATAGTGCCCGTGTCGAGGCATCGGCGCGACGTGATCGGTCAGCCGGCGGCAGCGAGCCTCCGGACGCGAGTGCTGGCTCGTGACCGGGCCTTCGGGGTGGGTCGCGCCGTGCGACGACGGGGGGCCCGCGGCTCGCGGAGCAGCTGGAGCACCGCTTCTTCGATCGCTCCCTGGGTGGCGAGCTGGCCGAACCCGGCGTCCGCGCCGAGGTCGGCGAGGGTGTCCGCGATCGTGACGGCGTCGCCGTAACGGTCGATCACGCGTGGGTCGATGTACGACGACCGGCACACCGCGGGCGTGTTGCCGAGGTAGTCGGCCACCTCCTTCACCGCGCGGGTGACCGCGCGCTTGCGTCCGGTTTCCGATCGCGGGGCTTCGACGGACACGGCGAGCGCCACGGCCATGAGCACGGTGGCGTGCCACGTCCGGAAGTCCTTCGCCGTGAACTCGCCACCCAGCGCCGCACGCAGGTAGTCGTTCACGTCCTCGCTCCGGACGTCCTGCCAGCGATCACCCGCCCTGTAGGCGAGGAGTTCCTCACCGCCCGAGCGGCGGCGCTTCAGGGCGGCGACGACGTCGCAGACCGCGGGGTCCGCGACCGTCTGGATCCGCTGTTTGCCGTGCTTGGCGGGGTAGTCGAACGTGACGACTCCACGCGCCACCGTCACGTGGTCACGCCGGATGGTCGCCAGGCCGTAGGTCTGGTTCTGTTCGGCGTACTCCTCGCTCCCGATCCGGAAGAACCCGAGATCGAGCAGTCGCACCGCGCAAGCGAGCGTTCGGTCGCGGGTCAGCCCGCGACCGGCGAGGTCGTGCGCGATCCGTTCCCTGGCCGCGGGGAGCCGGGACGCGAAGTCGAGCACGCGTTCGTGCTTGGCTCGATCCCGCTGCTCGCGCCAGGCGTCGTGGTACCGATACTGGCGCCGGCCCGCCGCGTCGGTCCCGACCGCCTGGATGTGCCCGTTCGGCCACGGGCAGATCCACACGTCGCGCCACGCGGGCGGGAGGACGAGCCCCTCGATCCGCTCGATCGTCGCGGGATCGCTAACCCGGCTGCCGTCGTGGGCGAGGTACACGAACCCGTCCCCGTGGCGACGGCGGGTGAGCCCGGGGGCAGCACAGTCGCTGCGGCGCAGGCGTGGCACGCCGGTGACGTTCCCAGGCCCGGGTCGTCCAAGCCCCGCTCAGCTCGGCTCGACGTGCAGCGCCTGCTCCTCGGCGCTCATCCCTCCGCTGTCCGTGCCGACGTCGAAGCCGACGGCGTCCGGCTCGAGGTCGGGACCCGCACCCTCGTCCGTCTCGACGATCCGTCCAGCGGCGCGCTCGTCATCGGGCTCGTCCCCGAGGACGTCACCGCTGACGTCCGGCTCCTCCCGCGAGAGCCTCAGGTCGAGCGGCTCGCCCTCGCGTTGCTCGGCGGCGGTGGTCCCGAAGTCGTCGACCGCCATCGGCTCGTCCCCGGGCACCGGCATGTCGTCCTGGGTGTCCCCGCTGATCCGCTTGCCGGGGAGCCCTGCCTCGAGGTCGGGCAGTCCCGCGTCCTCGAACGGGGACGGGGGATCGGGGATACGCCTGGTCATCGTCGTCTTCCTGTCGCCGTCGCTGCCGGGTCACCGCAGGGGTTGCTGCGCAGTGAGCACCGCAGGGGTTGCTGCACAGCGAGCATGCGGCACCTCAGTCGAGCGCGCCGCCCTCCGGCATCACCGCACCGGTGGGATACGCCATCGGGGCGGCTTGCGCACCGTCCGGCATCGCCGCGCTTCGCTGGGCTCCCAACT
>DATGDX010000374.1:0-3604 GCA_035310665.1 Mycobacteriales bacterium
GTCGCCGCCGTTGCCGGTGCGCGCAGTGCGAACCAGGGCAGGAGGCCTGCCGTCGCCGAGCGCCCCGGTCGCTACTCGCTATCGACAGCAGCGGCGGAGCCACCGCCGCGCCGGCGAGCGCGGGCCGGACGAATAACCGTCAGTGGGTCGCCACCAAGAACTCACGCCGGCGCGGAAATACAAGCTCCGTGCGGGGTGTGGCCGTGGATGCCACGGGTGACCTCCAGTCGCGCGAAAGCGGCACACCGGGCGGCGAGCCGCACATCCGGGTACCGGTTTCGCCACTGCTCCCCGACGGCCCCCCGCAGGCGACCAGACCATGCCGTCGGATCAACGCTCACCCGTCACGAGCCGTGATCGGCTCAGGCCAGAAGTATGTGGATTGTTGGCAAGGACTTTGGACCTGTTGACCGCGGAATGGGGTCGCTTGGGTGGGCAAGATGACCCGCCTGAGCCATATCGGCGTTGCGGCGATCGACGCAGACCGTTGCGCCGGTAGGGCGTGCCTCGTCCACTCCGGGGCCCGACCGCCTCTCGAGGTGCGCACGGACGACGTCCGATAGGGAACAAGGTGACCCGGGTGCCGCGCGGCCGAGCGCCCCGGAACACAGCGACCTCACACCGCACTCCGCGGGATCTCGTCAGGTCTTCGTATTACCCTCGGTTCTTGCGGGCTGTCACTCGCCATCCGCCCCTGATCGTCTCGGGCGAGCGGTGGAGCGAGCGCCGAGCAAGACGGCGAGGTACAGCAGAAGCAGGTACCCGAGGGCCGCGACAGCGGCGACGGCCCACCACAAACGGGAGCGGCTCGGTCCCGCCACGTTCGGAGGTGCCTCGGACAGGGCGGGCGGCGTGGGGGCGAGCGCCGGCGAGGTGCCGGATGTCCCCGACTGTACCTGCGGCGGGTTGGGGGGTGGCGGGGTAGCCGCTGGTGAGGTGCTGGCCGCCGCGGGCCTCACGCGGGGTGCATCTGCGTGGGGCGCCTTTCCGCGCGGCGGCGCGGCGTGGGCGTGGTTCGAGGGCACGCGCTCCGAGTGTGCGCGCCTGCCGACCACGGGCGGCTCAGGTCCACCGTGTCCGACCGGAGGAGGGAGGATTCGCGGCGGGGTGGCGGACGGTGCGCGCCTCACCTCGGACGGTCGTGCGGATCGTTGCCCCGTCGTCGTCACCCGGCGTTTGGCGTGACCCGGGTTGCCGGGTCCCGGCTTGGCGTCTCCGGACTTGGCGTCTCCGGACTTGGCGTCACCGGGCTTGGCGTCGTCGGACTCCGGGTCACCGGAGTCCGAGTCACCGGGACTCGACTCGGCCGAGCGGGAGTCGCCGGGGCTGGAGTCGTCGGAGTCGGAGTCGCCGGGGTTGGAGCGGTCCTTCGGGTCTCCACCCGGGTCTTCGCCAGCGGTCAGGGTCTTTGTGACCGATGCGTTCGCAGCAGCCGCAAGCGATGGCGAGGCGGCAAAGCACGCCGCGAGCAGCGTGACGAGGAGCATGACGACGCGCACCCGCGCACCGCGGAGATGCTCCGGGCCGCCACCCTCCTTCGTGGGTCACGCCCGGTCTGATCGCTTCGAGGCCCGACCATCGTCCCCCCTCCCAGCACCGGTCACGGCGGCAGCGCTACTCGCGCGACGCGGACGTTCGTCGGTGGCCGGACGTTCTTCGGTGGCCATCGCACTCTCGCACCGGAGCTCGCCGATCGCCCAGCCACCTCAGGGTGGGAGTGTTCCACTCCTGGTTCTGCGTGGTTCCGGGTCACGGCCACGGGCCTCGATGTCGTGGTCCCGTCCCGTCACATGCGGATCCGGTAGATGTGCCACTGGTAGGGCCCGAAGCTGTCGGTGAACCTCCCACCGGTGGCTCGAAGGGACCGTCCCTCCTCCGGCACGGACACCGTGGCGTCGCCCAGCCCGTCGACGGTGAACGTGGCGTTCGTCGTCCCACTGCGCGGATGGGCGGCGTCGCCGTCGGACATCGCGAAGACGTACGCGTGTCCGCAGAGGTACTTGGTGAGTGTCGTGACTGTGGTGGAGACGCCCGAGACGGTCACGGCGTCCCCCGGGTCGGGCTGTTCAGCACCGCCGCGTACTTCGTGAGCAACGCGTTGGTCTCCGTGATCGCCCTCGTGCGCGGCCTGTCGTAGAGGCACTTCGAATCCCAGGTGCTGACGCTGCGGTCACCGAAGTCGTGGCAGAAGTAGACGATTCCGGTGGCCCCGTGGATGATGCTCAGCCACACATTCTGCTTGATCTCGAGAGGGGTCGGCGTCGGTAGGTCGCCTCCTGGCTCGTCGGGGGCGTTGACCTTCTCGACGTCGACGAAGTTCCAGATCGGCTTGGCATTGTCACAGGCGGCCCGCATCAGGTCCATGGTGCGTCCGTACACCCACTGGCCGTCCGGGCCGTGCTGGGCGTCTTGCGGCCCGTAATAGTCGGCAGCCGTCACGTCCGGGACCGCGCAGTACTCGCTCGGCTCGTATCCCTGCAGGAAGTAGTTCGACTGCGGCCGCGGCAGGGACAGCCCCTTGCCGAACCCGATGAAGATCGGCCGCGTGGGGTCCTTCGCTCGGATCGCGTCGTACGCCGCGCGGATGTCCGGCACGTCGTAGTGCTTCATCTCCGGCTCGTCGGCCGGCTGGTAGCCCCACAGCCGGCGACGTCCGACGCGGTCCGCCGCGACCTGATCCACGTCCGCCGCGTCCCCAGCCATCGCGTGACTCCCGTGGCGCACCAGCCCGTCGGTGACGTAGTGACGGTACTGGGACCCGAAGTCGTACAGCCCCAGGTAGAGGTTGAGCCCGGCCGCCTTGACCGCCGCGTCGTTGTAATAGGGGTCGTTGTCGAAGACGCCGATGGGGAACCAGTCGGCGTCCGCGGGCGGGCCGTTGCTCCAGCGCGACCAGTAGCTGGGGGAGAAGGAGCGGACGGCGACGCCCGGGGCCGTCCCGGGGGGCGCGTCCGCCGACGGCGGCGCTGACCCGCCCACCGAACCCGGATCTCTGCTCCCGGTCCCCGGACTCGTCCCGACGCCCGTCGTCGCCTCGCGTCCCCGCTGGTGCCCGTCGGGGCCGACGGGGCTCATCGACGCGGTCAGGCCGATGCCGCCGGCGAGGGCGACGAGCCCGCCGATCCTGGCCCAGCGCCTCCGGAGGCGGCCGGCCGATTCGGGGCCGGCCGATTCGGGGAGCCGGCTGCAGTGCCGCACCACCGTCAAGTCGCGCCGACGCGCTCGGGGACGCCTCCCGCGGCGCACGCCGTCACGGGCGCGTGCCGCTCACCGGCGCGGGAACCACAGCCCGGCCCAGTCGCGCCCGGTCAGCTCGCCCAGCAGGGCGACGTCGTCGGCGTACCACTCCTCCAGTCGGCGGCGCGTCGGCTCCGCCAACCGGGCGCGATCGTCGTCGCCGTACGGCCGGTACAGCATCCGGGTCACCGCGCCGCTGCGCTTGACCCGGGTCACCAGCTGGGGCACCCCGGCGCGGCGAACCGTGACCGCGGCCCGCTTCACGGTGCGCGCGGCGAGCCGGTTTCGGGGGCGGCTGGCGCTGAGCACCCGTTGCCCCGCGACGGGCGGGATGTGCGTCGGGTCGACGCGGAGGAACTCCGACAGC
>DATGDX010000375.1:0-4480 GCA_035310665.1 Mycobacteriales bacterium
TTGACCGGCTCCGACGACTACTCGGGGCAGCTGGAGGTCCGCGAGGACGGCCCCGCCTCGGTGGTGACGGTTCGCGTCCGCACCGTGCGTGCCGCGCGCGACCAGGTGCGCGACGGGGTCGACGGCACGCTGCGCAGGATCAAGGAGCTGATGGAAGCCGGGTGAGCGCTCAGGCGGCCTCGACGACCCGGCGGTAGCCCTCCGCGTCGAGCAGCCCGTCGACGGCCGCCGGGTCGCCGGGTCGGATCTCGAGCATCCACCCCTCGCCGTACGGATCGGAGTTGATCAGCTCGGGGTGCGCGTCGAGCGCGTCGTTGCGGCCGACGACCTCCCCGGTGACCGGCGCGTACACGTCGGAGACGCTCTTGGTCGACTCGACCTCGCCGAGGGCCTGCCCGGCCTCGACCCGCGTTCCCGGGGTCGGCAGGCTGACGAACACGATGTCTCCCAGCGCGTCCTGCGCGTAGTCGGTGATGCCCACGCGCACGGTGTCGCCGACCGGCCGGACCCACTCGTGCTCGCTCGTGTACTTGAGGTCCTCCGGGTACACGCCGCCCCTTCCCGCGCTCGCGCCGCGCCCGAAACAGGGCGACGGGCCTCAGCCGACAGTGCGCACCGGCGAAGCCGGGCGAGCGTACTGAGGTCGCTCGAGCGGTCGCAAGGCGGCCACGGTCACCCGCCGCCGCTGCTCGACGTGCCCCTCCGCGCCCAGCCCGCGCAGCGTGTCGAGCACCCCTCCGGGGATCTCCATCGCCGCGCCCAGCGTGGCCGGGTCACCGATGACGAGCAGTTCGTACGGCGGGTGCAGCGGCGTGCCGCTGACCAGCACGCCGCCGCCCCTGCGTACGGGGTCGACGAAGTAGGTGTTCGCGACGATCCGCACGGTCGCGCCGCCCCCGCGGATCTGCATCGCCTCGGCCCCCGCGTCCCGCAGCTCCTGGACGGCGTCGAGCAGCTGCGCCGCCTCGACCACGCCGCGCCGGTCGGTGACGGTCAGTGCGATCCCGGGCCCGGTGGCGGGCAGCGTTCCGGCGAGGATCCCGAGCACCTGCGCGCGCCGCCGCGCTTCCTCCAGCGCGGTGCAGGTCCGGTCCGCGCCGGTGCGCAGCCGCTCCCGGCTGGCCTCGAGGTCGGCCACCTCCTGGCGCAGCCGCTCGGACCGGGCGGCCTGGTCCTCGAGGAGGTGGACGAGGTCGCTCTGGCGCAGCGAGCCCAGCCCGAGCTCGTCGCGGGTGGTGCGCACCTGGACCACGACCGCGAAGCCGAGCAACGCGCACAGCAGCGCGACGGCGAGCTGGGCGCGGGTCGCGCGCGGGCGCAGCGCGGCGAGGAGCCGGCGCCACCCGTCGCCCGCGTCGGCTCGCCACGGGCCCGGTTCCGGCGTGGGATCAGGCATGGAACAGGTGGCGGCGGATCGCCGCCGCGTTGGAGAAGATGCGGATGCCGAGGACGACGACGACCCCCGTGGTCAGCTGGGCGCCGACGCCGAGCTGGTCGCCGAGGAAGACGATGAGTCCCGCGACGAGCACGTTCGCGACGAACGACACGACGAAGACCCGGTCGACGAAGATGCCGTCCATCAGCGCGCGGACCCCGCCGAACACGGTGTCGAGCGCGGCGACCACGGCGATCGGCAGGTAGGGCTGCAGCCCGGTGGGGACCGTCGGCTGGAGGATGAGCCCGGCGACGATCCCGACCACCAGACCGAGCGCTGCTATCACTTGTCCTCCGGCGGCGCTATCACTTGCCCTCCCGCGGCAGGGGGCGGGCACGGCGGAGCGACACGGTGCCGGCGGCCGGCAGCCGCAGCGCGGCCTGCGGCTGGATGTCGAATCGCAGGCCGTACGTCGCGGCGTAGGTCCCGAACCGGCGCCCGGCGACGCTGTCGGCGAACCGCGTCCCGAGCCCGTCGGGGTCCCCGATCGCGACGACCCGGTAGGGCGGGCTGAGCGGCCGGAAGTCGACGAGGATCGCGTCACCGGCCTCACGGATCGCCGACAGGGTGGTCAACCGTTGGCCGTTGATCGCGACGGCCTCCGCGCCGGCCGCCCACAGCGCGTTGACGACAGCTTGCACATCGCGGTCGACGACCCGCCCCGGGTCGACCGCGCCGGTGCCGGGACGGGCGGTGGGCGGTGACCGGCGCCCCGCCGGCGCGTCGTCGAGCACCACGCGCACGCCCGGGCCGGCCACCGGCACGGCCCCGCTCACCCGCTCGAGCGCCGCGAGCTGCTCGCGCAGCCGGGCGCCGGCCGAGGCCGCGGCGAGGGACTCGTCGCGGGCTCGGGCGAGGGTCAGGCGCAACTCGGCCACCCGGCGTTGCAGCGCGTCGTTGCCCGCGGCCCGGGCGCGGACGTCGGCGAGCAGCGCGCGGCGGGCCTCGGCGACGGCGGGGGCTCGCTGGCGGGTCTGCCCGACCGCGACGCCGACGAGCAGGCCCAGGAGGAGCAGCGGGCCGACGAGGACGGCGACGTGCCGGGCGTCCGGGCGCACCGCGCCGGGGCGGCGCGTCGCCGCGGCGGCGTACGCGGGGTCCGGGCTGTCCGGAACCAGGTCGGCGAGCAGCGACATGGACGCGTCGCGGCCGGTGCCCGCAGGTGGACCGGCCGGCGGAGCAGTCGTGCGCCTCACCGCCCGGCGCGCTCGACGACCCCTGCCCACTCCTCGAGCAGCAGGCTGGCGGCGGCGGCGTCCGGGGCCTCGGCCCACAGGTGGGTGACCGCCTCGGCCAGGTCCGGCAGCACGAGGACCCACCGGCCGTCCGGCTCCACGATCCGCACCCCGTCCGTGGTGTCCAGCTCCCGTCCCGCGGCCGCCTCCACGACCGAGCGCATGACCTGGCCCTTCACCGCCCACGGGGTCGGGACCGCACGCCGCAGCACGTGCGCCTGCGGGATCCGCGCGTCGATCTCGCTCAGCGTCAGCTTCGTGCGCGCGACGAGCCCGACCAGCCGCACGAACGCGGCGATCCCGTCGATGGTGGGATTGAACTCCGGGGTGATGAACGCTCCCCGGCCGTCACCGGCGAAGATCACGTCGCGGGTCGCGGCCGCCGCGGTGAGCTCGTCCGGCGACGTCGCGGTCCACAGCACCCGCGCCCCGTGGAATCGGGCGACCTGCTCCCCCACCCGGGTGGTGGTGACGGGCAGCGCGATGCACCCGCTGTTGCGTTCGGCGGCGATGAGGTCGAGGACGACGAGCAGCGCGCGGTCGTCGGAGATGAGCTCCCCGCGCTCGTTGACCAGGAAGATGCGCTCCCCGACGGGGTCGAAGCGCACCCCGAACGCGGCGCGGGAGGAGGCGACGAGGTCGCCGAGGCGCTCGAGGTCGCGCATGTGCTCGGCGAGGGTCTCCGTGGGGGACGTCTCGTCGAGCCGGTTGTTCACGGCGAGCACGTCGACCGCGAGCCGGCCGAGCAGCGGCGGGAGCACGAGAGCCGCGGCGCCACCCGCGGTGTCGAGGACGACCTTGAGGTTGGCCTCGCGGACCCCGGTCGTGTCGATGCACCGGAGCATGTCCTGGACGTAGGTCTCGAGGACGCGCGGGGGGAACTCGAGATCCGCGATCTCTCCGGGGAACGCCCGGCGGAACTCCTGGCGGCTGAACACCCGCTCGAGCTTGCGCTGCGCGGCCAGCGACAGGTCGCCCCCGGTGGCGTCGAGGAACATGATGTCGACCGCCTGCGGGTCCCCGGGGGTCGTGCGCAGCACGACACCGCCGGCCGCGTCGCTGCGCGCGGTCTCGAACCGGGTCACTGGGACCGGGGCGACCTCGAGGTCGCGCACGTTGATCGCACTCGCCGTCAGCGCGCTGATCACGGCTCGCTTGAGCGCCCGCGCGGCGCGCGAGGCGTCCCGGGACGCGGTGACGACGTCGCCCTTCTTCAGCGTCGTGGCGTACGCGCTCGCCAACCGGACCGCGAGCTCCGGAGTGATCTCGACGTTTACCAGCCCGGAGATCCCGCGCGGGCCGAACAGGCTGCGCTGCCCGCGCGACTCCCAGATCACGCTGGTGTTGACGACCGCACCCGCCTCGATCGTCTTGAACGGGTAGACCTTGACCCCGGAGGACAGGTAGGCGTCCTCCTCGACGACACACTCGTCACCGACCACCGCGCCTTCCTCGACCCGCGCCCCGCGCATGATGTCGGTGTTCTTGCCGATGACGCAGCCGCGCAGGTTCGCCTTCGGACCGATGAACACGTTGTCGTGCACGACCGCGCGGTGCAGGAACGCGCCGCCTTTGACCACGACGTTGCTGCCCAGCACGGTGTACTCGCGCAGCTCGGCCGCGGCCTCGACCTTCGCGTAGTCGCCGATGCACAGCGGGCCGCGGAGCACCGCCTCGGGATCCACCTCGGCGCCCTCGCCGATCCACACGCCCGGGGACATCTCGAACCCGTCGATCTCGACGTCGACCGCGCCGTTGAGCACGTCGGCCTGCGCCTTGAGGTAGCTCTCGTGGGTGCCGACGTCCTCCC
>DATGDX010000376.1:0-3402 GCA_035310665.1 Mycobacteriales bacterium
AGGGCGCCGACGTCGGCCGGCGGCGCGCCGCGGTAGCCGTGCAGGAGCGGGGCGGCGCGCACGGTGTTGACCATGTCCGCGGCGTCGAGGTCGGTCAGGGGCAACAGGTTGAAGACGCGGTCGTCGAGCAGGTCGGTGAACGCGCCGCCGAGGCCGAACATCACCAGTGGGCCCGAGCCGGGTGGCGGCAGTCACGGCGTCGTCGGCCGAGGAGACGCGTTCGGTGGGAACCGTGGGGATCCCGTAGCCGGCGACGAACCTGGTCGTCTCGGACCCGCCGAGCCACCCGCCGGTCGGGTGCCGCGCGAGGAAATCGGTGGCCAGGAGCCGCACCGCGGCGGTATCGACGTCGGGGAGGGCGGGGATGTCGCCGACGGGGCGTCGCTGCCGCGCGCCGTACGCCGCCACTCTGCCCAGCGCCCGCACCGCCGCCTCAGGCGTGGCGAACGACGGGACCGCGGACCCGGGCGCGGTGGCGACCGTGACGGCCGCGGACTGTCCGAGCGTGCTCATCAGCACCGGCTTGCCGGCCCGGCCCGCCTCTCGCAGCGTCTCCGCCCGCAGCTCGTCCATGCTCGTCATCGGCACCGGGGTGAGCACCGCGAGCACCGCGTCGACGGCCGTGTCCGCAGCGGCCGTGGCCACCGCGGCCGCGAACTGCTCGGCGGTCGCGACGGCGACGGTGTCCACCGGGTTCGCCACCGCGGCACCGGGGGGCAGCAGCGCGCGCAGCCGTTGTTGCGCCGCCGCGGACAGCTCGGGCACTTGCAGCCCGGCGGCCGCTGCGGCGTCCGCGGCGAGGATGCCGGGGCCGCCCGCGTTGCCGACGACCGCGAGTCGGGAGCCCCCCGGCACACGTGTGTGGGCGAGCACGGTCACGACGTCGAACAACTCACCCAACGATTCGACGGCGATCACGCCCGCCTGCCGGAACAGCGCGTCGACGACGACGGCCGGTGTGGCGGCAGCCGCGGTGTGCGAGCGTGCGGCTCGGGACCCGGCAGACGAGCGGCCGCCCTTCATCGCGACGATCGGCTTGGTCCGGGAGAGCCGCCGGGCGATGCGCGCGAACTTCCGGGGGTTGCCGAACGACTCGAGGTAGAGGACGACCAGGCGAGTGTGGACGTCCTGCTCCCACCACAGCAGCAGGTCGTTGGGGCTCACGTCCGCGCGGTTGCCGATGGAGACGAAGCTGGACACCCCGAGGCTGAGCGTCGCGGCGCGCTCGAGCAGCGCGATTCCCAACCCACCGGACTGCGAGAGCATCGCCACGGCGCCCGGCGGCGGAGAGGTCGGCGCGAACGTCGCGTTGAGCCGGACCTGGGGGTCGGTGTTCAGCAGACCGAGGCAGTTCGGCCCGATCAGCCGCATGCCTGCCGCACGGGCCAGACCGACCAGCTGCTGTTGAGCCGCCTCACCCGGTGTGCCCGTGTCCGCGAAACCCGATGCCAGGACCACCACACCGTGCACGGCTTGTTCCCCGCACTCGCGCATCACCTGCGCGACGTCGTGAGCGGGCACGGCGAGGACGGCGAGGTCCACCTGCCGGGGGAGATCCCGCACGCTCGGGTAGGCGGGTAGTCCGCCCACGGCGTCCGCGTGGGGGTTGACGGGGTAGACCGCGCCGGCGAAGTCCTCCGTCACGAGGTTGTGCACGACTGCCCGCCCCACCGTGCCACGGCGGCGGCTGGCGCCCACCACCGCGACGGTGCGCGGGCGCAACACCCGCTCCAGGCTACGCACCTGCGCCTGGCGCTCCCGTTCGTCGACCGCCTGCAGCAACGCCTCTTCCACCGTCAGCGGAATGACGACGTCCACCACACCGTCCTTGAGGGTCCGGCTGTGCCGCATTCCCGAGCAGGCGAACACCTCGAGCATCCGGCGGTTCTCCCACAGCACCGTGGCGACCAGTCGGCGCAGCCCCTTCACCCGGGCCGCGTGGGCCAGGTGTTCGAGGAACAAGGTGCCGATGCCACGCCCGTGCAGCGCGTCGCCGACGACCATCGCGATCTCTGCCTCGTCCGGGTCGGTGGCGCGCTCGTACCCCGCAACGCCGACGATCCGCCCCTGGAACACCGCGACCAGGGCCAAGTGTCCGGATGTCGGAGGTCGGGCCAGGGTGTCGACGTACACGCGCGCCGACTGCGAGCCGACGCTGAGGAACCGCAGGTAAAGGCTTTCCGGCGACAGGCTCTCGTGCAGGGCCAGCAGCTCGACCCGGTCCTGGGCCGTGGCCGGGCGAAGGTGAACGATGTCGCCGGTGGAGAGCAGGGCGTCGCACGGGGCAGGCCCCGCGGTGGCCCCTGTTTCCTGATCCCCCGTCATCGCATCATGGTCCTCCGACCTCTGCCGGCCCCGCGCCCGGGTGCCGCCCTCCGCCTACCATCCTCGCGTGTCGCACCCCGAGGTCGACCCCCTCGCCCGGCTGCTGTCCGACGCCCGGCTGGCCGCTCCGGACCAGCTGCCCGCGCTGGTCGCGACGGCCGCCGCGGCTCTCGGCGCCCGGACTACGACCGTTTACGTCACTGACTACGCGCAGCAGGTGTTGGTGCCGGTGGGCCGCGGGGAGCGCGAGGTGCTGTCGGTCGACGCGACCGTGGGTGGTCGCGCGTTCCGACACGTCGAGATCATCACGCTCGAAACCGGCGACGGTCGCGTCGTTTGGGTGCCGCTGCTCGACGGGGTCGAGCGGCTCGGGGTCGTGCGGTTCTCCGCGGCACCCGGGCTCGCGCCGCCCGTTCGACGGCTCGCCGACCTCGCCGGCCTGGCCGCCGAACTCCTCGTAAGCAAGCAGCAGTACGGCGACGGACTGCGGATGGTGCGCCGTCGTGAGCCGATGCAGCTCCCGGCCGAGCTGCAGTGGCAGCTGCTGCCGCCGTTGACCTTCGGGTCCGACCGCGTCGTGATCTCGGCGATCCTGGAGCCGTCGTACGAGATCGGCGGCGACAGCTTCGACTACGCCGTCAACGGCGACGTCGCGCACGTCGCGGTCTTCGATGCGATGGGTCACGGCCTGGAGGCGAGCCTGTTGTCCACCGTCGCGATCGGCGCCTACCGCAACGCCCGACGCACCGGTCTCGACCTCCTCGACGTGCACCGCGCGATCGACACCGTGATCGGACTCCAGTTCGGGCCCGACCGATTCGTGACCGGAGTGCTCGCCGACCTGGACGTCGTCACCGGCGCCATGACGTTGATCGCGGCCGGGCACGCCGGCCGTTGCTGCTGCGCGGCGGGAAGGTCGTCAAGCACCTCGCGCCGCCGCCGGCGCTTCCGCTCGGCTTGGGCGACCGCGCCGTCGAGACCGCCGAGGAGCACCTGCAGCCGGGTGACCGGCTGCTGCTGTACACCGACGGCGTCGTCGAGGCACGGGACGAGCACGGCGAGTTCTTCGGGGTCGAG
>DATGDX010000377.1:0-4409 GCA_035310665.1 Mycobacteriales bacterium
CACGTCTTGGTGAGGCTGCGCACCACCACCAGCCCGGGCAGGTCCCGCCGCCCGGCGAGGCTCTGCGCCTCGCCGGGCACCGCGTCGGCGAACGCCTCGTCGACGACGAGCACGCGGCCGGGCCGGGCGAGCGCCGCCAGCGCCGGCGCGGGGTGCTGCACCGACGTCGGATTGGTGGGGTTGCCGACGACGACGAGGTCCGCGTCGGCGGGCACCGCGGCGGGGTCCAGCCGGAACGGCCAGGGGAGCACGACCCGCTCCACGGGGTGCCCGGCGGCTCGCAGCGCGTGCTCCGGCTCCGTGAACTGCGGGTGCACGACCGCCGCGCACCGGGGGCGCAGCGCCCGGGCGAGGAGCACGAACGCTTCGGCGGCGCCGGCGGTGAGCAGCACGTCGTCGACCGGTCGCCGGTGGCGGGCGGCGACGGCGGCGCGCGCCACCGTCGGGTCGGGGTAGGCCCCGAGCCGGTCGAGGGAGGCGGTGAGCACCTCGCGAAGCCAGCGCGGCGGGGCTGGGGAGCGGACGTTGACGGCGAGGTCGACGAGCCCGGGGGCGACCTCGCCGTCGCCGTGGAACGTGAGGTCGGGCTCAGTGCGCGTGCGCATGCACGTGCGAGTGCGCCGGGTCGTGGGGATGGTCGTGGGGCACCTGCGGTGCTCCGACGCGGTGCTCGAAGCCGGGCAGCGCGACCCGGTAGATGCAGGTGTCGCAGTTCATCCGGATGTCGCCCGCCAGCGCCTCGACGTAGCGCTCCTCGACCAGGTCCGCGAGCTCGTCGCAGTCCCCGAGCAGCCCGGCGACCCGCACGTCGAGATCGGGATGCGCGCCGGCGAACCGCTCTGCCTGCGTTCGGATGCGGTCCGGCAGCACCCCGGAAAACAGGAAGTACGGCGCCACCGCGATCCGCCGCGCCCCCAGCCGGCGGGCCCGCTCCAGCGCCTCCGGGACCGACGGCCGGGCTAGCGACACGAACGAAAGCTCCACCATGTCGTACCCGCGGCCCTCCCACAGCAGCCGCGCGACCTTGGCGATCTCGGCGTTCGCGTCCGGGTCCGTGGAGCCGCGGCCGACGAGCACGACCGTGCAGCCCTCCCGGGGGGCGCCGTCGAGGGCCGCGTCGAGCCGCCGTTCCAGGAGCGACAGCAGCGTCGGGTGCGGCCCGAGCGGCCGGCCGTAGCGGTAGCGCAGGCCCGGGTGGCGTCCCTGCTCGCGGGCGAGCGCCCCGGGCACGTCGCCCTTGCCGTGTCCAGCGGCGACGAGCACGAGGGGTACGGCGACGAGCTCGCGGTGCCCGCGTCCGACGAGCCGCGCCACCGCGTCGGTCAGCGGCGGCGCCGCCAGCTCGATGAACCCGCCGGCGACGTCGACCCCGCCGGCGGCCAGCCGGTCGCCGACCCGCGCGACGAACCGCGCGAACTCGGCCGCGCCCACCGCGCTGCGGGTGCCGTGGCCGACGACGAGCAGCGGCAGGGTCATCGGTCCACCTCCGGCACGTCGGCGTACAGCAGGGCATTGACCGCGGCCGCCGCCACCGCTGATCCGCCCTTCTCCGAGACGTTGCTCACCGCCGGCAGCCCGGAGCCGCGCAGCGCCCGCTTGGACTCGACCGCGCCGACGAACCCGACCGGCAGGCCGACGACGAGCGCCGGCGCGGCCGGCAACGCCAGCAGCTCGACCAGCGCGGTCGGGGCGCACCCCACGACCCACACCGCTCCCGGCCCCACCTCCGCGAACGCCACGCGGATTCCCCCCGCCGACCGGGTGATCCCGACCTGGTCCGCCCGCGGGTCCCGAATCCGGCACACCACGTCGGCCGCGATACCCGCCGCGACCATCTCCACGTCCGCGACCACCGGTGCTCCCCGGCGCAGCGCGGCGACGCCCCCGGCCAGCGCCGCCTCGTCGCAGACGAGGTCCGCGACGTACGTCACGTCGGCGCTGGCGTGCACCACGCGCTCGACGACCGCACGGGTCAGGGGCGCCAGCGCCGAGGTGTCGACCCGGGACCGCAGGATCGCGTAGGACTCCGCCTCGATCGGGTGCCGGGCCTCGATCGGGTGCCGGCTCATGCGCGGTTCCCCTGGGTGCGCCAGCGCAGGGCGGCCCCGCCCCACGCGACGGCGAACAGCGCGACGATGCCGTAGCCGAGCAGCTCGAAGTGCCCGGCGAGCGCGGCGTACGGCGCGAGCAGCCCGAGCCCGGGTTGCTCCACCAGCATCGCGGCGAGGTACACGCTCGCGACGAACCCGGCCGCGGCGACCGTTATCGCGGTCGTCGCGAGGGAGTAGTGGAGCGTGCGGGCGGGGCTGCGGTGCGACCACGAGTAGGCCCGGGTCATGAGCAGCGAGTCGCAGGTGTCGCACGCGCTCATCCCGGCGGCGAACAACAGCGGCAGCGACAGCGTCGCGAGCAGCGGCAGCGGCACCGGTCCGGTCTGCGCGGCGCTCGCGGACAGCGCGAGCAGGGCGACCTCCGAGGCGGTCTCGAGACCGAGCCCGAACAGGATCCCCAGCGGGTACATGTGCCACGACGAGCGGACGAGGGTGCGCGCCCGCCCGCCGAGGATCCGGTTGACCAGGCCCCGGTTGAGCAGCAGCAGCTCCAGCTCCCGCTCGTCGAGCCGGCCCTCGCGCAGCCGGCGCCGCAGCCGGACGAGGCCGCGCAGCACGAGGGCGTTCAGGGCCGCGACGAGCGCGAGGAACCCGATCGCGACCAGCTTCGACGCCACCGCGCCCGCGGCCCGGAACGACGCGATCCCCCCCTCGTCGGCGGCCCGGGCGGCGAGCGCGACGACGACCGCGAGCGCGACGACCACCGACGAGTGGCCGAGCGCGAAGAAGAACCCGACGCCGAGGGGGCGGCGGCCGCCCTGGATCATGAGCCGGGTGGTGTCGTCGATCGCGGCGATGTGGTCGGCGTCGAACGCGTGCCGGACGCCGAGGGTGTAGGCGAGCGTCCCCGCGCCGGCGAACGCCCCGGCGCCGAGCGGCCCGGCGGCGTAGGACAGGTACAGCGACCACCCGACCAGGTGCAGCGCCGCGATCGCCCCGACGATGACCGACAGCCGGGTGCGCTCGGCCCGGGTCCAGCCGCCGCGCGACGCGAGGGTCGCCGCGGTCACGGCGTCCCGCCCCTTACTGTGATCGCGTCCGCGGGGCACACCTCGACGCACTCCCCGCAGCCGGTGCACTGGTCGTCGCGCACGGTCAAGGTCCTCCCGACGGGTCGCAGGGCGTGCTCCGGGCAGGTCAGCAGGCAGGCGCCGCAGCCCCGGCACTCGGCGCCGACCACGGCGCGCGGGGTCACGGCGGCAGCCACGAGTACCCCCGCGGGGTGACCATGCGGCCGGCCACGACCCGGGTGTTGGTGCTCCCGACGAGCACCACGCAGGTCATGTCGACGGTGTCGGGGTGGAGCCCGCCCAACGTAGTCAGCGTCACCCGCTGGGTCCGGCGCCCCGCGTCGGCAACCACGCCGACCGGGGTGCTCGCGGCCCGGTGCGCGGCGAGCAGGTCCAGCGCCCGGGGCAGCTGCCAGCGCCGCTCCCGGCTGCGCGGGTTGTAGAACGCGACCACGAAATCGCCCGCGGCGGCGGCGCGCACCCGCCGCTCGATCGCCTCCCACGGCGTGTGCAGGTCGGACAGGCTGATCACCGCGTGGTCGTGCCCGAGCGGGGCGCCGAGCAGCGCGGCGGCGGCGAGCGCGGCCGTGATCCCGGGAACGCCGACGACGTCGATGTCGTCGCCCGCGAGCGCGAGCGCGGGGCCGGCCATCGCGTAGATCCCGGCATCGCCGGAGCCGACCAGGGCGACGGCGTGGCCCCGCCGCGCCTCCTCGACCGCGGCGCGCGCCCGCTCCTCCTCGCGGCCGAGCGGGGAGACGAGCACGCGGGTGCCGGGGCGGAGCAGGTCGCGCACCTGGGCGACGTACTGGTCGAGCCCGACCACGACGGCGGCGCGGCGCAGCTCGGTGCCCGCGCGCGGGGGCAGCAGGTCGCGCGCGCCGGGACCTAGCCCGACCAGCGCCAGCCGCCCGCGCGGGGCGTGCCGGGCGACGGCGACGGTGGCCGCGGCGCTCTTGCGTTTGGGGACGACGAGGTCCGCGGCGGGCGCCAGGTGGGCGGTGCTGGCAGGCCCCAGCAGGGCGGTGTCGTCGAGCCCGAGCAGGGCGGTGTTGTCGAGCCCGAGCAGGGAGGTGTTGCCGAGCCCGAGCAGGGCGGTGTTGCCGAGCCCGAGTAGGGCGGCTGCCTCCGCCACGCTCGGCGTGCGGACCGCGTCCCGAACCGGCTCGGACGGATTCGGTACGCCGACCGCGGCCAGCGCCGCGGCGGGGTGGGCGACGATCGGCCAGCCGCGGGCCGCCGCGGCGGCGACGACTCCGGGTTCGTCGGCCTTCGCATCCAGCGTGGC
>DATGDX010000378.1:0-1775 GCA_035310665.1 Mycobacteriales bacterium
GCCGTCGACGCGGTTCTCGTCCCCGAGCCGCAGACGATCGTCGCGGCGTTCCGCGACGAACTCGACCAGCTCGTCCGGCAAACGACAAAGGCGGCTGAGGCTCCCACCCGGCCGCGCGCCGAACGCCGGGGCGAGCGAACCTGGGCAGGAGACCCGCGCCGCCGGGGCACCGCCCCGCCGACCGCCGAGCACCGCCCGGTGAATGAGCAGTACGACCGTTTAGACCGTTTAGGAGATCGATGTCCGACCTTTGCCGGCGACAGGCGGAGCAATCCCTTCCGGGCGTAGCGGATCAGGGGTCAAGTCGACCCTGAACAACGGGTTTGGCGGTGAACCGGATCGGCAGGAGGAACGGTCGTCGCCGATATTCGTTGCATCGACCACGTTCGGGGCGCGCGTTGACGCTGCTGGCGTCCCGCGGGAGGTTGGCTTCGAGGTTCCGCCGCCGCCTCTCACATAGGGGTTGAGAATGCCGGTCGCCGACAAGCCCACGGAGTTGTCCGAGCAGGTGCTCGAGTCGATCAAGAGCGGACAGCAGGCCGCGATCGAGGCCGTCCGCAAGTTCGCCGAGACCGTCAACCAGTCGCTCCCGCCGCACGGCGAGGGGCCGTCGAAACGACAGGAGGTCATCGACGCCGCGTTCGAGATGGCGGATCGCCTCGTGCAAACGCAGTACGACTTCCTCCGCAGCGTCGTCCGCTCCGCCGGCAACGCGCTCGGCGCCGGATCACACGAGAAGGGCGAGGAGTAGGTCTTCGATCTACCCGATGCGCGACAGGTGGCGAGTGGTGGTCCCCGTGAGCGCCAAGCGTACGAGCCCTCGCGTCGTACCGGACGTGGACGCCGAGCCAGCGGCCTCTGCACCCGGGGCCCTGTCACTGCGTCACCTCGCCATCGGTCTGATCGCGGAGACAGAAGAGCAGGTGCAGCGGCGGGCAGCGGGCCCGCTGGGCACCGCGGCGCGGGCCCTTCGTCCGATCGGGCGACGGGTTGCGCGGCTACCGGTTGTCGACCGCGGCTACCGGTTGTCGACCGCGGCTCACGTCTCGCGGCGGCCCGACTGGTGCGGCTGGCCGAACGAGGGCCCCGGGCGGAGGAGAACTACCGGCGGCGCGCGGACGACCTAGTGCGGCACGCCGCGGTCACGACCGTACGCTCCCCGCGTTGGACGAGGTGGTGGACGAAGTCGCGACTCGCTTGGCGGGTCCCGTCGTCGACGTGCAACTTCCGCTTGTGGGCCCGGCGGGCAGGGCGGGCGAACCCGGGCAGGTGACGCCGCGCCTCGGCCCGAGACCAAGTCGCCCCGGCACCATCCACGGTCCCGCCGAACACGACCCGACGGCATCCGATCTTTTCCGCAGCCCGTGACGACTTCGACGCGGGGTTATCAGACCGGCATCTTTGCGGGTGCCAGGCCCGCCTGTCGGACCGCAGATCGACCTCACGCGACGCCGTCCGCGTCCGCGCGACCGTCGCCGGCGCGGACGCGACGGTCACCGTGCCAGTCCAAGACCAACAGGGTGGCATCGTCGGCCAGGTTCGGCCCGGTGACCGCCAGCACGTTGTCGGCCAACCGCCGGGTCGTCTCCCGCGGATGCAGGGACCTCGTCTGGGTGATCTCGGCGATCAGGTCGAGCGCCGCGGCGTTGCGTTCCAGCATGCCGTCGGTGATGAAGACGACTCTGTCGCCTGGTTGGAGCCTGAGGTCCGTGCTGCGGTAGTCCGCGTCGGAGAACAGCCCGAGCGGCAGGTCGGCGGGCAGCTCGATGGACGTG
>DATGDX010000379.1:0-2694 GCA_035310665.1 Mycobacteriales bacterium
CCGCCGGACGTCCCGGCGATCCCGAGGAGTGCGCCGCGGCGGTGGTGTTCCTCGCCAGCGACGCGGCGTCGTACGTCACCGGCGTCGTCCTGCCGGTCGACGGCGGCCTGCTCGTCACCTGAGATCCGCCCAACCGTGCACCGGCCACGGTGCGGTTGGGATGATCGTCGGGAACTAGTCCGGCGCGATTTCGTCGCTGCGCTCCCCGACGATCTCCCCGGTCCGGCGGCCGGTGCCCGGTTCCGCTCTCGCGTGCGATGAGCTAGTGGCGGCGGACGGCGCGGCGGCCGAAGACGAACGGCATCGGGGTGCGCGTGGTCGCCGGGGACGACGGCGGGGGGGCGGCCAGCGGGTCGGTGGGCAGTTGCCCCGGCTTCTCCGGGACCTGGCCGGTCGGCCGTAACCGGGTCACCCGCGCGGTCGCGGCCCACCGCTCGGCCGCTGCGTCGCCGTCGCGGGCGTTGAGCCGGTTGCCGACGAGCGCGGGCACGACCGCGTCCCACTCCGGGCTGCCCGGCTCGACCCGCGTGCTCGTGGCCAGCCAGGTCACCAGCCGCCCGCCCTTGTCCTTGCTGCGGACCGTGACCAGCACCTGGTCGGCGCTCTCGATCCCGGGCAGCTCCTGCTCGCCGTCACCGGTCACGACGTACGCCGCCTCGCCGTGGGGACCCGCGTGCCATACGTGCCAGGCGGCGCGGGGGCGCGATCCGGGGACCTGCACCCAGATCATCCCGGACTTCTTGCACGCCTCGGCGACGAGGGCGAGGTCCAATCCGTTGGCGGCCGGCTGCGTCACGGGCACAGTCTGCCAGTGTTCGGTGCGTCCGTGCGGGCGCCCGGAGCGCGGGTCGCGGGCATCCCGGCGGGCGCTCGCTTGGAGATCGCGCCCGATACTGCCCCCGTGCGGGCGCCGCCGGAAGGGCCTTCCGGACTCGACCTGGTCCTGCTGGTCGTGGCCGTCCTCGCCGTCTCCACCTCGGGGCCGCTGATCGCGGCCACCGCGGCCCCCGCGCTCGCGATCGCGTTCTGGCGCAGCGCGCTGGCCGCGGCCGTGCTCGCGCCGGCCACCCTGCTCACCGCGCGGCGCGAGGTCGCGGCGCTCGGGCGGCGCGAGTGGATGCTCGCGCTGCTCGCCGGCGCGCTGCTCGCGGCCCACTTCGCGACGTGGGTGCCCAGCGTCGTGCTCACCTCGGTCGCCAGCGCGACCGCGCTCGTCGCCACGCAACCGGCGTGGGCCGCACTGATCGCGCGGGCCCGGGGGGAGGACGTCCCGGGTCGTGCGTGGGCCGGGATCGGGCTCGCGGTCGCCGGTGTCGGGCTGCTCTCCGGGGTCGACCTGACCGTGTCGGCGCGGGCGCTCGCCGGGGACGCGTTGGCGCTGGCGGGGGGAGGGTTCGCGGCCGGGTACGTGGTCGCGGGCGGCGCGGTCCGTCGGACCGTGTCGACGACGACGTACACGACTGTCTGCTACGCGACGGCGGCCCTGCTGCTCCTCGCCGGCTGCCTCGCCGCCCGCGTCGGGCTCACCGGCTACACCGGGGAGACCTGGCTCAAGCTCGCCGCGCTCACCGCGGGCGCCCAGCTGCTCGGCCACTCCCTGGTCAACCGGGTGCTCCGCACCACGAGCCCGACGCTCGTCTCGCTCGCCATCCTGTTCGAGGTCCCGGGCGCGGCGCTGGTGGCCGCGGTGTGGCTGGGGCAGTCCCCGCCCGCCGCGGCGCTGCCGGCCGCCGCGCTGCTCGTCGCCGGGGTCGCGCTCGTCGTCACGGCCCGCCGCGGCGTTCCGGCCGCCACACCCGCGGAGTGAGGCGGGGTGAGGGACAGCGAGCGCCGACCGGGGTCTAGTCCCGCGCCGCCTGGGACGCCCGGTAGGCGCCGAGCCGCAGCCGCTGCAGCCACCCGACCGGGACCAGCCCGCCGCCGTGCCGCCACGGGTCGAACCGCAGCTCGCGGCTCGCCTCCGCGGGCAGCCGGGCACCCACCGCGAGCCGTCCCCACTCCTGCCACGACCCGAGCGGCTCGGCGGCGAGCAGCCGGAACACGAGCCCCTCGGCGGCGGCGAGCGTCCGGTAGGTGCGGACGGGACGGTCCGGGTGCGCACCGAGCACGACGGTGTGCTCCCCGGCGCGGAACGGCAGCACGGTCGAGTACGTCGTCGTCAGCGGCGCGAACAGGTGCCGCAGCACGGGGCCGTCCCCGCCGCGGTGACGAACAGCAGGTCCTGGTCCAGCGCGGGGACGCGGACCGCGAGCCCGAGCAGGTCGGGCGCCCACGGGGGCAGCCCGACGCCGCGGGATAGCCGCAAAAGCGCGTCGTACGTCGCCGCCTCGTCCAGCAGCGGGCACCCCCACCGCCGGGTCGGGCTCACCGTCAGGGTGGCCGCGGCCGCAACCCCGTCGGGGTGGAAGATCCGGTCGCCGCGGGCGGCGGTGCCGGCGGCGAGCGCACTGCCGACGACCCGCCCGACGGTGTCGGGGACGCGCATGGCCCCGGCGTACCCCCTCGCGCCGGCGTACCCCGCACCGCCATCACCGCTCGCCTCACCGCTCGCTTGGACACCTCCGAGCCGGTGACGCGAAGTGACCCCTTAGCATCCGGTCATCAGCACCGAGGGAAGGTGGACTCGTGGTCACTCGTGCGTTGCGCTCGCGTCGTTCCTGCCTCGCGGTCCCCGGCTCGTCGACGAAGATGCTC
>DATGDX010000380.1:0-1808 GCA_035310665.1 Mycobacteriales bacterium
TTCGCCAGGCCGGTGAGGCCGTCGTGCATCGCCTGGTGCCGCAGCCGCTCCCGGCCCTCCTCGACGACTCGCACGAGACCCACGACCCGGGCCAGCACCAGGCAGAACAGCGCCATCGCGCCGAACGTCGTGACGACGTGCCTGTGCAGGTCGGGGCCGCCGGAGAACAGGTCGACCATCGGCACGGTCAGCGTGGCCAGCGACAGCACCAGCAGGCGTCTGCCCGTCAAGCGGGTCCCACCGAACGCGGATTGAGTGGTCAGCGTGCTCACCGACGGGTGCAGGGCGGCCGCGCCGAACATGACATAGAAGAGCATCCAGCCGCCGTCCACCCAGCCGCCGGTTTCGTATCCCGCGGAGAGTTGGATGACGCCGTACGAGATGTC
Source organism: Mycobacteriales bacterium (assembly GCA_035310665.1). Classification (GTDB taxonomy): domain Bacteria; phylum Actinomycetota; class Actinomycetes; order DATGDX01; family DATGDX01; genus DATGDX01. The sequence continues at coordinate 387 of DATGDX010000380.1, forward strand.
CGCGGCGAGGAGGCCGCAGACCCCTGTGGTCACCATGAAGAACGACGGGGCCCGGGTGCGCATCACGACCACGAGTCGGACGGCGACGCCGAGCAGCAGGACGTCGAAGGTGGGCTGCGCCAGCAGGATCGCCTTCGCGAGCAGTCCGAGACTGTCGTCGCTCGCGTTGGGGTTCATGATGAAGACCCACAGCAGGACGAACACGCCGACAGCGATGATCGTGGCATCGAGCAGGCTCGGCAGGTCCCGCCCCGGCAGGACGTGCCGGGTCAGCAGCACCAGACCAGCGATCATGAGTGGGTACATGAGCTGGTAGAACGGATCGGCGAGAGAGGGAAACGCCGTGCTGTGCAGGACGTCGGCGAGCACGTAGTAGATGACGTCCGCGGCAAGGAACGAGGCCTGGCCGGCGGCGAACAGGTACCAGGGCAGCGGGTTCGCCGGTCGTCTGAGTCGGATCCCCGCCAGGATCGCCACCACGGCGGACAGGCCCAGCCCGTTGTACACGACCAGCTTGTTCAGCGAGGTGTGCGGCAACACGAAGTACGCCGCGGTCATCGCGCCGCAGAACACCAGGTACCACGTCGACGCGGTCCGACGCCTCATCTCGTCCAGCCCTCCGTGGCAGCCACCGCAAGCCGCGGCGTCCTGCCGTGGCTCCCCTGTCTTCCCGTGTCGGACCATCGGCGGGGTCTGTCAGGGCGTGAGGCGTCCAGGCTGCACGCGGTGCCCATGAGGGTGCCGGTCACCTGCGGACTACAGTGCCCGGATGACGACGCAATCCCCCTTGCGGCACACCGTCGCCCTGGTGACCGGCGCTTCCAGCGGCATCGGAGCGGCGACCGCGCGGCGTCTCGCCGCGCACGGCGCCTCGGTCGCCCTCGTCGCCCGCCGGGCGGACCGCCTGCACGAGCTGGCGCGCGAGATCGGGGACGCGGGCGGCAGGGCGCTCCCGGTCGAGGCGGACGTGACGCAACGCGTGGACGCCGAGGCGGCCGTCCGGCGTACGGTCGACGAGCTCGCGCGCCTCGACGTGCTCGTGAACAACGCGGGCGTGATGCTCCTCGGCCCCATCCTCGACGCGCCGCTCGAGGAATGGGAGCGCATGGTGCAGGTGAACCTGCTCGGTGCCCTCTATTGCGCCGAGGCCGCGCTTCCCCACCTGCTGCAGGCCGCCGAGGGCGAACCGCGCCGCGTCGCCGACCTCGTCACCGTCTCGTCCGTCGCCGGCCGGGTGGCGCGTCTCGGCAGCGGCGTCTACAACGCGACCAAGCACGGCGTCGGCGCGTTCAGCGAGTCGCTCCGGCAGGAGGTCACCGGGCGGCACGTGCGCGTGTCGCTCGTCGAGCCGGGTGCCGTGGACACCGAGCTCGCCAGCCACAACCGGCCCGAGGTCCTGGAAGGGATGGCGAGGCGCTTCGG
>DATGDX010000381.1:0-5421 GCA_035310665.1 Mycobacteriales bacterium
CGGTGGTCCGGACACGGGCGTCGTCGGGTCTGATGACGCCGAGTCGCACCACCTCGAGGAAGCTCGGGTCGAGGATCACGCGTTGGTCGACGCGCCGCCCGCCGTCGGCGATCTGAATCGGCGTCCCGGCGTTCGCGTTGCCGTCGGTGATGCGCAGGAAGTAGGGGCTGGCGCCGTACGGTCCGTTCGTCGTGACCGTCCACCGGCCGAGGTTGCGGCGCCAGGTGTCGGCGGTCACGAGGTAGCGGTTGGCCACCGCGGTGGCGCCGTTCACCCGCGCGATCTCGGCACCGACGACGAGGCCGGCGATCTCGGCTGCGATGGTGGCGGGGGAGTAGCCCCCGAGGTTCTCCCACCGCTCCTGCTGTGTCCGCGGCCCGTGCGCGACGACGTAGTCCTCCGCCCGCCGGATGTGCCGCCAGTCGCGGGGTCCGATGCGACCGAGATGCCAGGCCAGAACCGTCGGGAACGACACCTCGTCCATTTGCAGGCCGCCGAACACCGGCTGCCCCGACAACCGCGAGTTTTGCGGATAGGACCCGTCCGGCTTCTGCTGCACGCGGAACAGGTACGACAGCGCCCGGTCGGCCCCTGGCCGGTCGCCCATCGCGACAAGCGCGGTGGCGATCTCGTACAGGTCGCGCGACCACACGGCGTGGTAGACCGGGAACTGTTGCAGCGAGTTCGCCCACGCCCACGGGCGCCCCGGCGCGGCGACGAACCCGCCGCGATAGGTCTTGTCCTCGCTCGCGGCCAGCACCATCCGCGACACGTCGTACTCGGTTGCCCATCGCCGGGCGGGTTTCGGCACGGGTTTGAGGCCTGCGAGGTACGTGTGCCAGCCGCGGGCGTACGCCTTCTGCACCGGCGCGAACCGAGCGGCGAGGCTGGCGCCCGCGGCGGCCGACGCCGCGCGCGCGGTCGTGCCGAAGCCGACGGCCAGCGTCAGCCGCTGCGCGGAGCCGACACCGGTGAGCTTTGTCCGACCGAGCTGGACGACGTTTCCCGGTCTGCGCGCCGCGTGGGACCAATCCATTCGGTGGTCGGTCGCGAGGTCCCGCCAACCGTCGCTCGCGCCGGCATAGCCGCTCGACGTCGCGGTGAAGCCGCCGGAGGCGGCCACCGCGCTACCGGTGGTCCGGTCGGTGGCGACCAGCATCCCGCCGGCGGTCCACCCGGTGTCGTCGTCGCCGGTCATCGTCAGCGCGGGGTCGTGCAGGACGTACAGCTGGTAGGGCCGGCGGGTGAGCGAGCGGAACTCGATGTCGACCAGGACGGTCGATCGAGCCGGATCCGCGGTGTAGGTCTTGGTGATCAGGTATTTCCCGGACCTCGCCCGGTTGACCTGCTCGTACGTCAGGCTCCGTGGGTCCCGGAGCCGGACCCGGTGGGTCGTGTCGTCGCTCTCCCGGTCGGTGAAGGTGCGGCCGTCGGTCACGACGAGCTGGGTGGCGCGGGTGCTCGGCGTGTCGATGCGGGGGTAGTAGATCTCGCTCAGCAGGCCGCGGTGCAGCGTGTACCAGACCTTGCTGGCCGTGCCACGCGCCGTGCCGAACCCGTCCTTGTCACCGGGCACCCAGTCGCTCCTCGCGCCCGGCGCGCCCGGCGCCCCCGGCGCGGGCGTCACGGAGGGCGGCGGGGCGGGCGGCGGCGCGGCGAGCGCGGAGCCCGGTGACGGGACGATCGTCGCCGCGGCGGCGAGGCCCCACGCCGGAACCAGGAGACCGCGCCGGCGGCCGGCCTGCCACATCGTCGATCGCATCGTGGATCGCCCCCCGTCGCGCCCGCCCCGCCGCGCGCACCGCGCCGCCCTGCCCCGCGCCTCGCTCGGCGAACCGCGCTCCGGGTGGACGGGACCGAGGACCGTTCCCGCGTGCAAGCGTCGCAAAGGGTGGGAAAGAGGCGGAGGGTGGGAAAAGGATTGCAGCGACGGTGGCGGCAGACCGACAGGCAGGAGACGCTCATGCCGAACCCGCAGCAGCCCGAGCAGCGGCGCAGCGAGAAGGGCGCCACGGTCCAGGACAGTGCCGAGACCAAGGCCCAGGCGTCGGGCACGGGCGGCGGGCACGCGCACGGCACGGACAAGGGGAACAAGGGTGGCGGGGAGGGCGGCGGTGTCCCCCCAGCCCAGCGCCCGCCGTACCCCGCCTGACGCCCCTGTCGCCCGCGGTCGCCGTTCGTCGGACGGCGGTGACCGCCCCGAGCGCTCCGCGCTACCCTGCCCTCACAGCCGACCGGTGCCACCCGGGTGCCGGGTCGCCAGACGGGGGTGTTGACCGTGGCGATGGACCAGTCCGATGCCGCCGAGTGAGGTGCCCCGCCGGGGCGCGCTGCGGATGACGGGGGCCGTGCTCGGGGGCGTCCTGCTCGGCGCCGGTGCCGTGTTCGCCGCGAACGCCCTCGGCGCGGAGCGCACCGACCCGGTTGCCTCGGCCGGGGCCGCTCCCGACGCATCCGGCGGCGCGTTCTCGCCCCTGGCGATCTGTCGGTCCCTCGTGCCGGCGGCCGACCGGGCCTTCACGCACGCCGCCGCGATGGCACAGTCGCTGGCGGAGTACGACGACAAGGCAGGCGCCGCGGGCCAGCCGTCGGGCGAGGGCGCGCGCGGCCCGGGCTCGACCGCGCTGGTTCGCGGGGCGGAGCAGTCCGCGTTGTTCAACGCGGCGTACGCCGGCTACGCGAACGAGGTCAGGATGTCCTGCGGGTCGAGGGTGACCCGAACCACGCCCTCGCCCTCGCCGTCGGCGGCGGGCTGTCGGGACAATGCCGGGGAGTTCGTCCGCAGCGTGCGCACCTGGGTGGATCACGACGGAGACGAGCTCGGCGCCGTCCGGGACCCGGCATTGGTGCACCTGGGACGCGTCGCGCGGCAACACCCGACTGTCCTCGAGACCACCAAGCTGTACCCGTTCCAGCGTGACCGGTTCGTGGTGGCCGCGAACAAGTGGCTGTGCCCTGGTCAACCGTAGGCCGCGACAGGGCGGACCAACGCAGAGTCACCCGGTCGGCAGGGTCAGTCGGTCGGCAGGGTGACGAGCGACAGCCAGAAGTTCTCGATGATGCGGACCGCGTTCACGAAGTCGTGGAAGTTCAGCGGCTTCGTGACGAAGCAGTTGGCGTGGCGCGCGTAGCAGGCGAGGACGTCGTCGCGCGCCGCCGACGTGGTGAGCACGATGACGGGGATCGTGCGGAGCGAGGGGTCCGTCTTCAATTCGTCGAGCACCTGCCGGCCGTCGACGCGGGGCAGGTTGAGGTCGAGCAGGACGATCCCGGGACGAGGCACCGCCTCGAACGGCGGTTGGTGCCGCAGGAAGGCAAGCGCCGCCTCGCCGTCCCCGACCACGTGCAGCCTGGTGGCCAACTTGGCGTCGCGCAGGGCCTCACGTGTCAGGCGCACATCGGCGGGGTTGTCCTCGACGAGGAGGATCTCGACGGTGCACCCGGGAGCGCCGGGTCGACCGGGGGCGACGACCGGCCGCGGAAGGGGGGTCGTCATGGCCGAGGCTCCGGGTGGTCGGGAATCGTGAAGCAGAACAGGCTCCCCGATCCTGCGGTTTCCACCCAGATGTGCCCGCCGTGGCGCTCGACGATCTTCTTGCAGATCGCGAGCCCGATCCCGCTCCCGGGATACCGGTCGGGGGGGTGGAGGCGCTTGAACACGTCGAAGATCTGCTCGCGGAAGCGGGGATCGACCCCGATGCCGTTGTCCGCCACGATCACCTGCCACGCACCGTCGCGCTCTCGCCGCTGACTGGTGACGCGAACGGCGGGAGCGACCCCCGCCGGAACGTACAGCAGGGCGTTGGCCACCAGATTCTGGAACACCTGGCCGAGCTGACCGGCGTCCGCGACGACGGTCGGGAGCGGGTCGACCGTCACGTCGGCACTCTGCTCCCGGATGGCGGACTGCAGGTTGCCGAGGACCTGCCGAACGAGATCGTTCAGGTCCACCGGCTCGAACGGTCGCGCCTGGGCGTCGACTCGGGAGTAGGCCAGGAGGTCGTCGAGCAGCGTCTGCATGCGGGTGACGCCGGTGACGATGAAATCCAGGAACTCGTCGGCCTCCGCGTCCAAGGCTCCCCGATAGCGCTCGGCCAGCAGGCCCGCGAACCCGGCCACGTTGCGAAGCGGGGCCGACAGATCGTGCGACGCCACGTACGCGAAACTCGCGAGTTCCTCGTTCGAGCGAGTCAGGTCGCGGTTGACCCGTTCGAGTTCGCCGGCGTGGTGGCGCAGGTGCGCATGGGCGTCGGCGAGGGCCGCCTCGGCCCGTTTGGTCTCGCTCAGATCGGTCACCACGAGACAGACGGCCGACTCCCCGTCCAGATTCAGGGGGCTGGCGGCGACGTGGGCGGGGACGGAGGTCGCGTCCGCCGCCCGCATGGCCACCTCGCCGTGGCGCTGCGCGTCCTGCGCCCCGTCGAGGAACACCTGGACGCGGGGCCGTTCCGCCGGCTCGACGAAACCCGACAGGGGTGCGCCGATGAGCCGCTGCAGCGGTGTCCTGAGAAGCTCGGCCAAGCGACGGTTGGCGTAGAGCACGAGCCCGGCCTCGGAGAGCGTCGCCGCGCCTTCGCTCATCTCCTCGACCATGATGCGGTACGGGCGGTCCGCGCCCTGCAACGTGAAGACCTGGTCGCCGTGGGGCGTGGCGATGACCAGAGCGTCGACCTCACCGGACCGAATCGCCCGCAGCGTCTCCTCGGCTTCCTCCAGCCGGGCCCGCAACTCGTCCACGCTTCTGCCTCGGTCACTCGTGACGCTCATCACCGTCGCTGCTTCCCTCGCCACGACCCTCCGAGGGAGGGAGCGGGCGTAGCTCGAGGCCGACCAGGACCCGTTGGGTGTTCGACAGGTCTCCGACGAGCGTGCGCAGCGGCAGCGGCAGGTGCCTGATGAGCGTGGGTGCGGCCACGATCCCTTGCTGCACCGCGAGCGCGGGCTGCTGGTGCAGGTCGACCACCTGCAGTTCGAACCGGCCTTCCAGTTCCTCGTCGCACAGCTTCCTGATCTGTGCGATCGCTCGCCGGGACCGGGGGGAGGCGCCGGAGACGTAGAGGGTGAGCTCGTAGCAATCGGCGCCTGAGCCGCGGTGACCGGCCGGGAACGCATCCGGCCCTTCGGTGTCGTCGCCCACTAGCCGCCCCCGCTCCGTGTCCGCAGCTGGAGCCCGACGAGCACCTTCGTGGTGTCGGACAGGTCGCCTATGATCTTCCGCATCGGCTCCGGGAGCTTGCGGACGAGCGTCGGGACGGCGATGATCTCGTCGCCGCGAGCCAGCTGCGGATGCTTCATGAGGTCGATCACCTCGATGCGGTATTTCCCGGCCAGATGCTCGTCGCACAGCCGCTGCAGGTTGGCGAACGCGGTCAGCGATTTCGTCGACTGGCCGGCGACGTAGAGCCGCAGCTCCCACTCGGC
>DATGDX010000382.1:0-18435 GCA_035310665.1 Mycobacteriales bacterium
CGGGGCGAGCATCCCCGCGCCCTTCGCCATGCCGCCGACGGTCCACCCGCCCGTGCCGCCGCCCGTGCCGCCCTGCGCCTGCTTCACCGCCCTGTCGGTGGTGCGGATCGCGTCGGCGGCCGCCGCCGCGGCGTCGGGGCCAGGGTCGAGCGCGGCGACGGCGGTGTGGACACCGGGGAGCAACCGGTGCATCGGCAGCCGCTCGCCGATGAGTCCGGTGGAGCAGACCACGACCTCGGCGGCGTTGTGCCCGAGCGCGGTCGCCGTCGTCTCCGCGGTCGCGTGCGTGTCCTGGAACCCGCCGGGTCCGGTGCACGCGTTCGCGCCGCCGCTGTTGAGCACGACCGCGCTGACCCGGCCCCCGGCGAGGACCTGCCGGGACCACAGCACCGGGGCGGCCTGGATCCGGTTGCGGGTGAAGACCGCGGCGGCCGCGTCCGAGGGCCCGTCGTTGACGACGAGCGCGAGGTCGCGGCCCCCGCCGGCCTTGAGCCCCGCGGCGATCCCGGCGGCGCGGAACCCGCGGGCGGCGGTCACGCTCACGGCGCGACCCCGGCCGCGCTCAGCCCGCTGGTCTCGGGGAGGCCGAGCGCGAGGTTCGCGTTCTGCACCGCCTGGCCCGCCGCGCCCTTGCCCAGGTTGTCCAGCGCGGCGACGACGACCGCGCGCCCGGCGTGCGTGTCCGCGGCGAGCTGCAGGTGCGCGGCGTTCGACCCGAGCGTCGCGCCGGTCTGCGGCCAGGACCCCTCCGGCAGCACGTGCACGAACGGCTCGGCGGCGTACGCCGCGGTCAGCGCCGCGCGCAGCCGGGTCTCGTCCGCGCCGGGGACGAGCCGCGCCGTGCAGGTGGCGAGGATGCCGCGGGGCATCGGGGCGAGCACCGGCGTGAACGACAGGGTGACGTCCGAGCCGGCCGCGGCCCGCAGCGTCTGCTCCATCTCCGGCGTGTGCTGGTGGGTGCCGCCGACCTTGTACGCCGACAGCGACCCCATCACCTCGCTGGCGAGCAGCGTGGGCTTGGGCACGCGGCCCGCCCCGGACGTGCCGGACGCGGCGACCACGACGAGATCGGTGGGCTCGACGAGGCGGGCGGCGAGCAACGGGGCGAGCGCGAGCGCCACCGCGGTGGGGTAGCAGCCGGGGTTGGCGACGCGGGTGGCGCCGGCGAGCGCCGCGCGCGTGCCCGGCAGCTCCGGCAACCCGTAGAGCCAGGTGCCGGCGTGCGGCGTGCCGTAGAACTCCTGCCATCGCCGGGCGTCCTCGAGCCGGAAGTCGGCGCCGATGTCGACGACGAGCACCTCCTCGGGCAGCCCCGCCGCGACCGCCGCGGATTCGCCGTGCGGGAGGCCGAGGAAGACGACCTCCGCGTCGCCCAGCCGCGCGGGGTCGGTCGGCTCGAGCACGCGGTCGGCCAGCGGGGTCAGGTGCGGGTGGACGGCGCCCAGCCGCTGCCCGGCGTTGCCGCCCGCGGTCACCGAGCCGACCTCCATCTCGGGGTGCCCGAGGAGCAGCCGGAGCAGCTCGCCGCCGGCGTACCCGCTGGCTCCCGCGACCGCGACCGTCCGTCCCATGGCAACAACTATGCAGCAAGACGAATGGTTATGCAACCACTACTCGGTAGGCCGGCCCCACCCGTCGATCTTGACGTTTCGGTTGAGCCCGCCCGCCGTTCGGGCAGCAGAAGCGTCAAGATCGGGCAGGGAGTCCGCGGGCGCGGTCGGCTACCGTCGCGCGGTGCGGATCGTCGACCTGGATCCCGGAGACCCCCGACTCGTCGTCGAGGTGCTCCCGGTGCTGCGCGAGTTGCGCACGCAGCTGACCCGGGAGTCGCTCGCCGCGGTGTACGCGGAGGGGCATCCGCAGGGGTTGCGGTTCACGGCAGCCTACGACGAGGCCGGGACGTGCGTCGGCGTCGCCGGGTGGCGCATCGTCGCCACCACGACGGTCAGCCGCAAGCTGTACGTCGACGACCTCGTGACGAGCGCGTCGCGGCGGTCGACCGGGGTGGGCCATGCCTTGCTCGCCGAGCTGGTCGGGCGCGCGAGGGCGGCCGGCTGCTCCCTGCTCGACCTCGACTCGAGCGTGCAGCGGCACGCCGCCCACCGGTTCTACTTCCGGGAGGGGCTGTATATCAGCAGCCACCACTTCGCGCGCCCGGTGTGACGTCGGCCGCGACGCGATGCCCGGGCAATCCGATCGGATGGTCCAGGCTGGCCCGTTCGGGGCAGGCCGGGTAGTCGCTGCGGGCGGTTGCCGTTGACCTGGGGGAGCGCAAGGGTCGCCGAACACCGAAACGTTCCAGGCGAAAAGCCCCAGGCGCAAAGTCCCAGGGTGGAGCGATGGTGACCTACGCCTACCGGTGCCCGAACTGCGGCGGCTTCGACGTGACGCGACCGATGGGGGCTGCGGAGGTCACCGAACCGTGTCCGCGCTGCGGGGTCACGGGGACCCGCATCTTCACGAGTCCGGCGCTCGCCGGCTCGCCCGGGCCGCTACAGGCCCTGCGCGGTCGCGAGGAGGCCAGCCGTGACGACCTGGCCGTGGTGTCGCGGGTGCCCCCGGCGCGGCAGCGTCGGCGCTCGCCGCCGCACCCGGCCTGGTCGCGGCTGCCACGTCCCTGACCCAGCGACGTCCCTGGCCCGGCCACTCCCTGACGCAAGAGCCGGGAAGGAAGAGGGGAAGCCATGCCCGACGTCGTGTTCACCGTCGACCAGGCTCGCTCGATGCGCGAGCAGGCGGTGCCCGGTCACAACCGCTGGCACCCGGACATCCCCGTCGCCGCCTCCGTGCGCCCGGGCTCGGAGTTGCGCGTGGAGTGCCGGGAGTGGACCGACGGGCAGATCGGCAACAACGACTCGGCGAACGACGTCCGCGACGTCAACCTCGACTGCGCGCACATGCTCAGCGGCCCGATCGGGGTCGAGGGCGCGGAGCCCGGCGGCCTGCTCGTCGTGGACATCCTCGACCTCGGCCCGGTCCCCCAGCAGGTGGGCGCCGCGCCGGGGCAGGGCTGGGGTTACACGGGGATCTTCGCCAAGGTCAACGGCGGTGGGTTCCTCACCGACTACTTCCCCGACGCCTACAAGGCGATCTGGGACTTCCACGGCCAGCAGGCCACCTCCCGGCACATCCCCGGGGTGCGCTACACCGGGATCACCCATCCCGGCCTGTTCGGCACCGCCCCGTCGGCGGAGCTGCTCTCGGAGTGGACGCGCCGCGAAGGCGAACTCGTCGCCACCGATCCGCGCCGCGTCCGCCGCTCGCGCTGCTGCCCCTGGACAAGGACGTGCTGGCCGGCACGCTCAGGGGCGACGAGCTCGCCCGGGTGGGGCGCGAGGGCGCCCGCACGGTCCCGGCGCGGGAGAACGGCGGCAACCACGACATCAAGAACCTGACCCGCGGGTCGCGCATCTTCTACCCCGTCCACGTGCCGGGCGCGAAGCTGTCCGGCGGCGACCTGCACTTCAGCCAGGGCGACGGGGAGATCACGTTCTGCGGCGCGATCGAGATGGGCGGCTTCATCGACTTCGGCGTCGACCTCATCAAGGGCGGCATGGAGAAGTACGCCGTGACGACCAACCCGGTGTTCATGCCGGGGAACGTCGAACCGCGCTACTCGGAGTTCCTCACCTTCATCGGCATCTCCGTCGAGCACGAGCGCAACTTCTACCTCGACGCGTCGATCGCCTACCGCCGCGCGTGCCTGAACGCGATCGAGTACCTCAAGACGTTCGGCTACTCCGGCGAGCAGGCCTACCTGCTGCTGGGGTCGGCCCCGATCGAGGGACGGATCAGCGGGGTGGTCGACATCCCCAACGCGTGCTGCTCGCTGTACCTGCCCACGGCCATCTTCGACTTCGACATCCGGCCCACCGCCGAGGGGCCGCGCCGGGCCGATCGGGGGCGGTGCGCGGTCACCTCGTAGGCCCTCCGGGCGCTTTGGCGACGAGGACTCGGTCCGACCGGTGGTGTCAGGTGCCGCGCAGGACCGCGCCGGTACGTCGCGCGGCCTCGGCGACCGCGGCGTCGCGCACCCCGGCGGCCTCCTCGGTCGTCAGCGTCCGGTCCGGCGCGCGCAGCCGCAGCGTGAACGCCAGTGACTTGCGGCCCTCCCCCGCCTGGGCGCCGGTGAACAGGTCGAACAGCCGGACCGACTCGAGCAGCGGACCGGCGCCCTCGCGCATCGCCGTCTCGACCTCGGCCGCGGGCACGCCCGCGGACACGCTGAGCGCGACGTCGAGCGTGGCGACGGGGTACGGCGACACGCGCGGCGCGGGCACCGTGTCCTCCGCCGCGGAGAGCACCGCGTCGAGGTCGAGCTCCATCGCGCAGGTCCGCTCGGGGACGGACAGCGCGGCGACGACGCGCGGGTGCAGCTCCCCGGCGTGCCCCACCACCCGGTCACCCACCTGAAGCGCGGCGCAGCGCCCGGCGTGCCACGGCGGCACGTCCGCGGCGTGCACCGTGAGCGGCGCGCGCACCGCGGCCGCGGCCACCCGCGCGGCCTCCACCGCGTCGGCCCACCCGGCCCGCCGTCCCGGCCCCCACCAGCCGGCCGGTTCGCGGGTGCCGGCGAGCACGACCGCGGCGTGCTGCGGCTGGTCGGGCAGCGCGGCCTCCAGCGCGGCCAGCTCCTCGGCCGTGGGACCGCGGTCGACACCCAGCCGTGGCGCGGTCCGTGTGCCGGGGCGGGGGAGGAACACGAGCCCGGTCTCGAACAGGGCGACGTCGGACTGCCCGCGGCCGACGTTCAGCGCGAGCACCCTGAGCAGCCCCGGCAGCAGTGTGCTGCGCAGCGCCGGCTCCTCGTCGGACAGCGGGTTGGTCAGCGTGAGCGTGCGCCGGCGCGGATCGTCGGGGCCGAGCCCGAGCGCGTCCCAGGTCGCCGCCGACAGGAACGGGTAGGTGCCCACCTCCACGAAGCCCGCGCCCGCGAGCGCGCGGCCGACCCGCCGTCGCAGCCGCTGCGGCCGGGTCAACCCGCGCCCGGCGGGCGCGGTCGGCAGCACCGACGGCACGGCGTCGTACCCCTCCAGCCGCGCGACCTCCTCGACGAGGTCGGCGGGCAGACCGAGGTCGGGACGCCACGACGGCGGGGTCACCTCCAGGACGTCACGCCCGGCGACGGCGCACCCGACCTGGTCGAGGCGGCGCCGCACGACGTCCGGGGGGTAGTCGTGCCCGGTGAGCCGGGACGGGTAGGTGACGGGCATACGGATCGCCACCCGGGGGCGCGCGTGGCGTACGACGGTGACCGCGGGGTCCGGGGTGGCCCCGCCGAGGTCCCGCAGCAGCGCGACCGCCCGCGCCGCGGCCGCCTCGGCGACCGCCGGGTCGACGCCGCGTTCGAACCGGCGCGACGCCTCGCTGGGCAGCCGGTGCCGGCGGGCGCCGCGCGCGACCGATGCGGGGTCGAAGTGCGCGGCTTCGATCAGCACGTCCCGGGTCGTGTCCGAGATCTCGGTGGCCGCGCCGCCCATCACGCCGGCGAGCGCGATCGGCCCGGAGTCGTCGGTGATGACCAGGTCGTCGGGGTCCAGAGTGCGGGCGACCCCGTCGAGGGTGGTCAGCTTCTCCGCCGGCGCGGCCCGCCGCACCACGATCGCCCCCGACAGCTTCACGCGGTCGAAAGCGTGCAGCGGTTGGCCGAGCTCGAGCATGACGTAGTTGGTCACGTCCACCGCGAGCGAGATCGGCCGCATGCCGGCGAGCTGCAGGCGACGCTGCAGGGGCAGCGGTGCCGGGGCCGCGACGTCGAGACCGGTCGCGGCGTGCGCGACGTACACGTCGCAGCCCGCCCGGTCGTCGATGCGGACCGGCCACCCGTCGCCCGCCGCGGTCGGCGGCACGGTCCCCGCTGGGTCGCGGAAGCGGGTGTCGAAGGCGATCGCCGCCTCCCGCGCCACCCCCCGGATGGACAGCGCGTATCCGCGATCGGGGTTGATCTCGAGGTCGAGCACCGCGTCGCGCAGACCCAGCAGCGTGACCACGTCGGCACCCAGCGGGGTGTCGCGCGGCAGCACCAGGATCCCCGAGTGGTCGTCCCCGGCACCGAGTTCACGCCCGGAGCAGATCATCCCCTGGGACACCCGGCCGTAGGTCTGCCGCTCGCCGACCACGAACCCGCCCGCCAGGGTCCCGCCCGGCAGCACGAGGGGAACGCGGTCACCCACCGCGAAGTTCGTCGCTCCGCAGATCACGTGCCGCTCCCCGGACCCGTCGGCGACGCGCACGGAGCGGATCGGCTTGCGGAACTGCGTCAGCTCCTCGATGTCGAGGACCTCGCCGACGACCACGCCACCGACGTCCTCGCCGACCGTGTCCACGGTCTCGACCTTCAGCCCGATCCTCGTGAGCCGGTCGGCGACCTCGCGGGCAGGGACGTCGGCGGGCAGGTCGACGTACTCCCGCAGCCACGACAGCGGAACCCGCATCGCCTACAGCTCCATCCCGAACGGCAGCGTGAACCGCACGTCGCCTTCCACGATGTCCCGCATGTCGGGGATCCCGTAGCGGAACATCAGCGTGCGCTCGAGCCCCATGCCGAAGGCGAAACCCGAGTAGCGGTCGGGGTCGACCCCGCTGGCGACGAGCACCCGGGAGTTGACCATCCCGCACCCGCCCCACTCGATCCAGCCCTCGGAGGAGCAGGTGCGGCACGGCGCCGCTCCCGGCTCGGTCGACGCCCCGCGGCACACGAAGCACTGCAGGTCGACCTCGGCCGACGGCTCGGTGAACGGGAAGTGGTCCGGCCGCAGCCGGGTGGTGATGCCCGAGCCGAACATCGCCGACGCGAAGGCGTCCAGGGTCCCCTTCAGGTGCGCCATCGTGATGCCCTCGTCGACCGCGAGGCCCTCCACCTGGCTGAACACCGGGGTGTGTGTCGCGTCGAGCTCGTCGGTGCGGAACGTGCGGCCGGGGCAGACGACGTAGACGGGCAGCGGGCGGGTGAGCAGGGCCCGGACCTGGACCGGCGAGGTGTGCGTCCGCAGCACGACGCCGGACCCGGGCGGGTCGACGAAGAACGTGTCCTGCAGCGTGCGGGACGGGTGGTCGGGGCCGATGTTGAGGGCGTCGAAGTTGAACCACTCCGCCTCGACCTCCGGCCCCTCCGCGATCTCGTATCCCATCGCGACGAAGACGTCGGCGATCCGCTCCTGGATCGTGGTCAGCGGGTGGCGCGCGCCGCGGGGGGCGCGGTCCCAGGGAAGGGTGACGTCGACGCCCTCCTCGCGCAGCACACGCGCGTCCCGTTCCGCCTCGAGGCTCGTGCGGCGCTGGTCGTAGGTCACCTGCAGGCAGCGCAACGCCTCGTTCACGGCCTTGCCGGCGCCCGCGCGCGCCTCGGGGGGAAGCGTGCCGAGCTCCCGCCGCGCGAGCGCGATCGGGGACCGGTCGCCGAGGTGCGCGACGCGCGCCGCGTGCAGCGCGTCGAGGGTCGCCGCCGCGGCGATCTCGGCCGCCCCCTCCGCCCGCAGCCGGGCCAGCTCCTGCGCGTCGCGCGGGTCGATGGAGACCGCCATGGTCGGGAGTCTAGGGAGGGACCGAGGTCGTCGCCCTCGCACGGCGCCGCCGCTCGGTCACCACGAAGGTCGGGTCGGTCACGCGCAGGCGGTCGCGGACCAGGTCAGGACGCGAAGGCCGGCGTCCCCGGGGGCAGGACGACGCGGAACGCGGCGCCCCCGGACGGCGCGCGGCCGACCTCGATCGTGCCGCCGTGTGCCTCGACGAGCCCCTTGACGATGTAGAGCCCGAGCCCGGTTCCGCCGCGCTTGGTCCCCCGCCAGAACCGGCGGAAGATGCGCGTCGCCGCCTCCGGGGACACGCCCTCGCCCTCGTCCGTCACGGTGATCGCCCCGCCCTCTCCGGCACGTTCAAGGGTCACCGTCACCGTGCCCCCACCGTGGCGCAGCGCGTTTTCGATGAGGTTGCCGAGCACTTGATCGAGCTTGTCCGGGTCGAGCCACATCTCCGGCAGGACGCCGTCGACCTCGACGACGAACCGCTCCGCGGGCTCTCCGACGGCCACGCGACCGTCGACGAGCCGCTGGACCGCGGCCGTCAGGTCCACGGGCTGGCGGCGTAGTTCGAGGCGTCCCGAATCAATGCGGGACACGTCGAGCAACTCGCTGATGAGGCGAGTGACGCGGTCGGCGTCGGCGTTGACAGTCTGGAGCATGAGCAGCCGCTGCGCGTCGGTGAACCGGTCCCACTTGGCGAGCAGGGTCGCGGTGAACCCCTTGACGCTCGTCAGCGGGGACCGCAGCTCGTGGGCGACGGTCGAGACGAGATCGGCACGGCTGCGGTCGTAGCGATCGCGGGCGGAACCGTCTCGGAAGCAGACGACGAGCCGGGTGACGCGGCCCCCCGTCGGCGGCTCGCGGACGTAACGCGCGGTCACCAGCAGGTCGCGGCCGTTCGGGAGCGTGAGCTGCCGTTCCGGCTGGCGGGACCGGGTGGACAGCCCGCCGTACGGGTCGCTGCCCGCCCACCAGTCGCGCCCCGAGGCGTCCGTCAGCGGGAGAACGTCGCGGTAGTCGCGACCGATCACCCCGTCCGGGCGCACGCCGAGCATGCGGGCGCCGGCGGTGTTCAGCACGAGCACGCGCCCGCGGTCGTCGGCGACGAGGACACCGTCGGGCAGCAGGTCGTACGCGAGGTCGTACGCGCGGCGCTGGGCCTCCACGCTCACCCCGGCGGCCCAGCCCACCGGTTCGCCGACCGGCAGCCCCCTGCCGCGCGCTGCGCGCGGGCCGACGCGTACAGGCACACCGCGGCGGCCGTCGCGAGGTTGAGGCTCTCGGCGCGACCGTGGATCGGGATGCGGACGACGAGGTCGACGAGCTCCCGCTCCGGAGTGCGCAGCCCCCATGCCTCGTTGCCGAACAGCCACGCGGTGGGCCCACCCAGGTCGCCCTCGGCGACGGCGGTGTCGAGGTCACGGGACCCGCGGTGATCCGCGGCGACCACGCAGGCGCCGACCTCCCGCAACCCGCGGACCGCGTCGGCGACCGGAGCTGCGGCGACGAACGGCAGGTGGAACAGGCTGCCGGCGGACGCGCGCACGCACTTGCCGTTGTACGGGTCGACAGACTCCGCGGTGAACACCACCGCGTCGGCGCCGGCCGCGTCGGCGGTGCGCAGCACGGTGCCGGCGTTGCCCGGGTCCCGGACATGGGCGAGGACGACGACGAGCCGGGGCCCCGCGGCCAGGACGTCGGCGAGCGGCACGTCCCGGAACGGGGCTACCCCGACCAACCCCTGCGGGTGGACCGTCTGCGCGAGCGTGCCGAGGTCGTCGGCGCCGACCCGTTGGACGGGAACGCCGTGGGCCGCCGCGGTCTCGAGCAGGTCGCGGTGGCGCGCTTCCGCGTCCACGGTCGCGAACAGCTCGGTCAACGCGTCCTCGGCGATCGCCTCCCGGACCACCTGCGGCCCCTCCACCAGGAAGTGGCGGTCAGCCTGCCGCAGGGCACGCTTGCCCAGTCGTCGCGCCGCGCGGACGGGGCCGGCGCGAGCCGCGGGGACGCGGCCGGCAGCGGTGCCACCGCCGGAGGCGCCACGCGTGGGGGTGTCACGGGAACGCCTGCCCTCGGCGGTGCCCGTGGAGTCGGCGGTACCCGCGAGGGGCAGGCTTCGCGCTGCGCTCAGGCCGCGCCCCGGCTGGCGGGAAGCGCCCCGCGGGCGACCTCGACGAGCGCCGCGAACGCGGTCGTGTCGTTGACCGCGAGCTCGGCGAGGATCTTTCGGTCGACCTCCACCCCCGCGGCCCGCAGGCCCTGCACGAACCGGTTGTAGGTCAGCCCGTGGGCCCGCGACGCCGCGTTGATGCGAGTGATCCACAGCTGCCGGAAGTCACCCTTTCGCGTTCGGCGGTCGCGGTACGAGTAGGCCATGGAGTGCAGCAACTGCTCCTTGGCCTTGCGGTACAAGCGGGACCGCTGCCCGCGGTAGCCGCTGGCCCGTTCCAGGACGACCCGGCGCTTCTTCTGAGCATTGACCGCCCGCTTCACGCGTGCCACGAAGGTTCTCCTTGCGGATGCTCCGGTCGGGGCCGGAGGGACGAGGACAGGGCTGGGTGCCCGGGCTACCGACCGAGCATCTCCCGCACACGCCTGGCGTCCGCGGTGGCGACCACGACCTCGCCGTGCAGCCGCCGGGTCCGCGTCGAGGGCTTGTGCTCGAGTAGGTGGTTACGGTTCGCCTGACGTCTCATGACCTTGCCGGTGGCGGTGATGCGGAACCGCTTGCTGGCCCCGCTGTGCGTCTTGTTCTTGGGATTCTTCATCCTGCCCATCGGGGTTCGCTCTCCTCGTTGCCCGTGCGGTCGCCGCCGGCGGCGCGACGGGCGGTCAGCTCGTGGTCGAAGCGGGGGCGGTGGCCCGCTCGGCGGCTTCCTGTTCGGCTCGCTCGCGCGCACGCCCGGCGGCCCGCTCGGCACGCGCCTCGGTCTTCTTCCGGTGCGGTCCCAACACCATGATCATATTGCGGCCGTCCTGCTTCGGGGCCGACTCGACGTAGCCCAGGTCGGCGACGTCTTCGGCGAGTCGCTGGAGCAGCCGGAACCCGAGCTCGGGACGGGACTGTTCGCGCCCCCGGAACATGATGGTGATCTTTACCTTGTCTCCGGCCTTGAGGAACCGGACCACGTGCCCCTTCTTGGTCTCGTAGTCGTGCGGGTCGATCTTCGGCCGGAGCTTCATCTCCTTGATGACCGTGTGCGCCTGGTTGCGTCGGGCCTCACGGGCCTTCTGGGCGGACTCGTACTTGAACTTGCCGTAGTCCATGAGCTTGCAGACGGGCGGCCGCGCCATCGGCGCGACTTCGACGAGGTCGAGGTCGGCCTCCTGGGCCAGGCGAAGCGCATCCTCGATGCGCACGATGCCGACCTGCTCGCCGTTCGGACCGACGAGCCGCACCTCCGGAACTCGGATGCGGTCGTTTATGCGGGGCTCGGCGCTGATGGGGCCTCCTCGGGCGGGACGGGCTCGGACTGACCGTGAGTCGCCCGACTTCCCCGCAGCGTTCGCCGGAAACGAGGACGGCCCCGCACAGGCGGGGCGACTCCGACCGGGACGCGCCGCTACGACGCGCCACACGGCGGGCGATCGACGCCAGGGCCCACCGTGACCGGAACCCGGCGGCCTCACGGCCGCTCGGGTGGGAGCCCTGCTCCGCTTACGCCCCGGCACGGGTCGCGACCCCGAACTGGGTGGTCACGTTCAGCGTAGCAGCCAGGACGGACTCGCCGGCGACGCCGGGATCGCGAACATCCCTGCCCGGTCGAGCACGTCACGCGGGCCAACGCTGGAGGACAAGGTCCTGACTCTTGGTTGATATCGCGCCGCCCGTCGCCGGACACGATGGTGACGACGCGACTCCTGAGCAGCGGCGGCGTCCGCGGCGCATGATCCGTCACCACACGGCGTCTGCGCGGCCGGCAGGAGTCCCGACGCCGGAAACCGGCGAATCCCTCGCCAAGCGCCCGCGGACGGCGTACGTTCCCACCTGGCGAGCGGCCCTCACCCTCTGCAATACCTTTCGCGCAGTAATAATCACACACCGTCATCAGGCTGTCGCATTTATGGCCTTCGTCCATATCGGGGGGTTCGCGTGGACGAGCCGGCACCATGCTGAACCAGGGACCGGTGCTCGATGTGGCTGGGCCGGTTCGGCATCGCGTGCGGGGTGGCGTGGGTGACGCTCCCGGCCCCGCGCCGGCCGCTGCGCGCAGCGCCATCCGCGCGCCCCTGGCTCGCCTGTACAGCGTGCACCCGCTGGTCGTCGACGGACTGCTCGCCCTGGTCGTCACCGGCCTCGCGCTCGCCAGCCTCGTCAGCCGGGTGTCGCAAGTCCTCGTGACCGACGAGGGAAGCGTTCGCTTCCACGCCCCCGACGCTCTCGGCGTCGTGGTGCTCTTGATCGGGACGCTGTCGCTCACCTGGCGACGGCGTGCTCCGCTGCTCGTGCTGGCGGCGTCCGCGGCGGCCTTCTTCGTGTATCACACGCTCGGCTACGCGCCGCCGCCGTTGCCGTTCGCTCCACTGATCGCGTTGTACACCGCGGCGGCCCTGCGCTCGCCCCGGATCTCGGCAACTGCCGCCGCTGCCATCGTCGTCGGCCTCGTCGCGGCAGGCGTCACGGAGGAAGGGCCGCTGACCGACGACCAGTTCCTCGCCTACCTCACCTCGGCCGGCGCCGCCTGGATGCTCGGCTACGGGGTCCAGCTCGGCCGCGCCCGCGCGTCCCTGTGGGAGGGGCAGGCGGTGCAGTTGGCGAGGGAGCAGGCGGAGCGGACCAAGGCCGCGATCCGCCAGGAACAGGCGCGGATCGCCCGGGAACTGCACGACATCGTGGCCCACAACGTCAGCGTGATCGTCGCGCAGGCGGGGGCCGCGCAGAAGGTGTTCGACACCGACGCCGAGCAGTCCCGGCAGGCCCTTCATTCGATCGAGATGACCGGGCGCGAGGCGCTGACCGAGATGCGCCGGCTGCTCAACGTCCTGCACACCGACGCCGGCCAGGACGACCGGGCACCACAACCGGGACTCGACCAGCTGCCGTCCCTGGTCGCGCACATGCGCCGGGCGGGGCTGCCGGTGGAGCTCACGGTTCGGGGCCGCGCGCGGCCGCTGGCCCCGGGCGTCGAGCTCAGCGCCTACCGGATCATTCAAGAGGCGCTGACCAACGTCCTCAAGCACGCCGGCCCGACGCGCGCCTGGGTCGAGCTCGTCTACCACCCCGCCTCTCTCGAGCTGACGGTCCGCGACGAAGGCCGCGGCAGCGCGCAGGCTCTCGTCGCAGGGCACGGCCTCGTCGGCATGCGCCAGCGCGTGGCACTGGTCGGGGGGGAGCTGACCGTCGGGCCCGCGCGCAGGGGCGGGTTCGAGGTCACGGCGAAGCTGCCAGTGGGTGGGGGGTAAACATGACCACGGTCCTTATCGCCGACGATCAACCGCTCATGCGCGCGGCGCTGCGCACGTGCCTCGACGCCGAACCCGACATCGCCGTCGTGGCCGAGGCGGCCGACGGGCTGGAGGCGGTCGCACTCGCCACCCGCCTGCACCCGGACGTCGTGGTGATGGACATCCGGATGCCCAATCTCGACGGGATCGCCGCAACCCGACAGCTGACCGCCGCGCACACCGACAAGCCGACACGGGTCCTCGCGATCACGACCTTCAACCTCGACGAGTACGTCGTCGAGGCGCTGCGCGCCGGCGCCAGCGGATTCGTGCTCAAGGACACCACGCCTCAGGAGCTCGTCCACGCGGTTCGCGTGATTGCCGCCGGTGATGCGTTGCTGGCACCTGGTGTCACTCGGCGGTTGCTGGACCGCTACGCGAGGCACCTCCCGCCCGTCACCGCGGACAGCTCCGCGCTGGTGAAGACGGCGACCAACCGGGAACGAGTGGTGCTGAAGCTGGTGGCACAGGGCCTGTCGAACGCCGAGATCGCGAACGTGCTGCACCTGGCCGAGAGCAGCGTCAAGACGCATGTCAGCCACCTGCTCGCCAAGCTGCGCCTGCCCGACCGCGTGCAGCTCGTCGTGTTCGCCTACGAGAGCGGTCTCGTGCGCCCGGGCGAGGTGCGCGCGGCCGAGTGGTGCTCGCCGGTCAACGCCGGCGAGCCGGCATCGTGGAACAGCTGACCCTAGCCTGGGGGTGCCGGCCCCGGCGGGTCAGCAGTTCGGTGCGCGAAGCGTGTGCTGGACGGGCGTCGTCTGCCGGTACACCTTGCTCACCCGACGGCCGCGCTGGTCCATGGCGAGCGCGGCCGCGCGCGCCTGTGCCACGGCGGGACACAGGCGCGCCGACTTCACCAGCGCCAGCGTCTCCTTGTCCCCCCCGACCGCACCGATGCGCACGTTGCCGACACCGGCCGCGTAGAACTTGCGTTGGTGTCCGCCGCTGGGGTCGAGCGCGTCCCACTCGTCGGTCACCAGAACGTTGCCGAAGCACCCCGCGGGAACGCACGTTCGCTGACCGGCCTGGAACACCCGCGCGCGGTCCGCGAAGTCGATCGCGGGTGCCCACCCCTGCGAGTAGGCGGGCGTTCCGACCCGTGGCGCCGCGAGCATCGCGACGCCCGCCTTCGCCCCGGCCACCCCAGGAATCCACGTGTCGGGCGCGTCCTTGAACTTGCCGCGCGAGTAGACCTCCGGATACTCACCGAAGTTCCACACGTTCCCCTGGCCGTCCTGGGCGTTGAAGGCGAGCTCGGACTCCACGAGCCGCCCCTCGCTGTAGTCGCGATCCCACACGACGACGGTGCGCACGCCGTTGATCACCTTGGTGAGGTCGGTGACGGTCATGACGACGCGGTGCGGTTTGAGTCCCTTCCCGCTGTCCGCCCGGCCGTCCAGGATCCACTGCCTGCCGGGAACCAGGGGGAGCCATCGGTTGCTGATCCTCGTCGGGTTCGGGAAGGCGGTGGAGGCCGTCGGCCGCTCGGGACTCGCGCCTGCCGCCCCGGTGCTCGTCCCGGTCAGCGGGATCGCGGCGAGCGCGGCGAGCACGGCGAGCTGGACAGGGCTGGTGCGGAACATCAGGACTCCGCCGCCGGCATTGTCATGGGGACGAGGCCGTGCGGGGGCGGCGCCCGAACCGCAGGTACAGCGACGGCACGACGAACAGGTTCAGCAACGTCGACGTGATGAGTCCCCCGAGGATCACGACCGCGAGGGGATATTCGATCTCGTGGCCCGGCCGGTCGCCGAGGATGACCAGCGGCACGAGGGCCAGCCCGGTCGCCAGGGACGTCATCAGGATGGGCGAGAGCCGCTCACGCGCACCGCGCAACACGAGCGCGGGCCCGAAGCTCTCCCCCTCGTACCTCTCCAGGTGCTGGCAGTGGTTGATGAGGAGGATGCCGTTGCGCGCGGCGATCCCGAACACGGTGAAGAATCCGACCAGCGACCCGAGCGAGATCACGCGGCCGCCGGCGTACGCCGCCAGCACCCCGCCGACCAGGGCGATCGGAAGGGCGAGGAAGCTGAACGCCGCCAACCGCCAGCTCCCGAAGGACATCTGCAGCAACAGGAAGATGGCGATGGCCGAGATGAACGCGGTCGCGAACAGGCGGCTCTGCGCGGACTGCCGCTCCTTGTACTCGCCGAGCAGCTCGGCGTGGTACCCGCGCGGGTAGGGGACGTGGGCGAGCCGGTCCTGGATGTCCCGCACCACCGACCCGAGGTCGCGTCCCTCCACGTTGGCGGCGACGTCGATCCGGCGCGAGTCGGCCTGTCGTTCGATGACGTTCGGCACCGGCCGGACCCGGACGCTCGCGACGTCCGCCAGCCGAACCCGCTGGCCCGACGGGGTGTCGATCAATAGGTTGCTCATGCTCGAGACGTCGCTGCGCGTCTCCGGCGTGCTCCACACCACGACGTCGTAGGCCTTGCCGCTTCGGAAGATGTCGCCCACCTCTTCGCCGGCCACCAGCGTCGACGCGGCACGGCGCACGTCGCCCGGCTTCAGGTTGTACTTCGCCGCTTTCGCGAGGTCGACCTCGACCTCGATCTGCGGCACGTCGGCCTGGAAATCGGCGTGGTTGTCGACGGTCCCCTTCACATCCGAAAGAATCTCGTTGACCTCCTGCGCCTTGTCGCGGAGCACGTGCAGGTCCTGGCCGTAGATGCGGACGACGATCGATTCCTTCGCGCCGGTCAGGACCTCCTCGATTCGTTCGTTGAGGTAGGTCAGGACGTCGCGGTAGAGCCCCGGGTAGTTGTCGATGACGCGGTGGACCGAGGCCAGTGTCTTGTCGAGGTCGGCCGAGTCGTCGACGCTGATCCATTCCTCGCCGAAGTTGACGCCGGCCACCTCTTCGCCAAGGAAGGCCTGCCCGATGTGCGAGCCGAAGCTGCGCACGCCCGGAATCGCACGTAGATCACGGCTCACCTGGATCGTCGTGCGCTGCTCTTCCTGCGCTGATGTGCCGGGCGAGGAGATCCAGTGGATGAGGAAGTCGCGCTCCTTGAACGTGGGGAACAGCGACTCCCCGAGCTGGGGCAGCGCGACGACACCGGCCAGGGTGATTACAGCGAACGTCGCGTAGGCCCGTCGCGGCCGCTCGATGATGCGGGACAGCACGCGCGTGTACGCGCGCTGCAGCCATCGCACCAGTGGGGACTCGTGACGCTCGACGGGCGCCCTGCGCAACAGGATCAGGCACAACGCGGGCGTGACGGTCAGTGCCACGACCATCGACGCGACGATGGCCAGCGTGTACGACACGGCGAGCGGCCGGAAAAAGGCGCCGGTGAGGCCGTGCAGCAGGAAGATCGGGATAGCTGCGGCCACGATGATGAGGGTGGCGTAGACGATCGGACTGCGGACCTCGAGAGACGCCTCGAGGATGACGGAAGCCGTCGAGGTGTCCGTGCCGGCGCGCCGATGCTGTCGCAACCGTCGGAGGATGTTCTCCACGTCGATGATCGCGTCATCGACGACCGCGCCCAACGCGATCACGAGTCCCGCCAGGGTCATCGTGTTCACGGTCGCGCCGCGCCAATGAAGCACGAGCATGGTCGCCATCAGGGACAGCGGGATCGTGACGAGACTGATCAGAGCGACGCGCCACTCGAAGAGGAACAGGCCCAGGATCACGACGACGAGGAGGAAGCCGAGCAGCAGGGCCTGCCGGAGGTTGTGGATCGCGGTTTCGATGAACCGCGCCTGCTGGAACACCTTCGTGTCGAACTGCACCCCGGGCAGGCCCGGTTCCAGCGATTGGACCGCGTCTTCCACGCCGCGCGTCAGTTCGACCGTGTTGGCCCACGGCAGCTTCTCGACGACCAGCAGGAGCCCGGGGGCATCGTTGACGACCGCATCGCCGATGAGCGGCTGGTGCGCCTCGGCGACCCGGGCGACGTCCCCGATGCGCACGGTCGCCTCGCCCTTGCGCTGGAGGGGCACCCGGGCGAGGTCCGCAGGCGTGAGGATGGGCAGGACGTTCTGAACACCGACGCGTTGCGTCGGGCCCTCGATGACTCCGCCCGTTCCGATGACGGAACCGGGCGAGAACTTCAGCAGGCCGGAGTCCACGGAATCGGACGTCGCGTCCATGACCCGGTCCAGGGAGACGTCGCGCGCCTGCATCTTCCGTGGGTCGACCTGCACGGTCATCATCTGCAGGCGTTCGCCCCAGATCGCCACGTTGGCGACGCCGGGGACCCGCAGCAGCCGCGCCCGCACGGTCCAGTAGGCCATCATCGACATCGCGATCAGCGAGTGGTCCTTCGACGACATCCCGATCTGCATGACCCGACCCGTCGCCGCGACCGGCGGCAGCATGACGGGAGGGGCGGCCCAGGTCGGCAGCGTCGCGCTGACCGTGTCGAGCCGTTCGGTCACGAGCTGGCGGGCCTCCAGTAGGTCGGTCCCCGGCTTGAAGATCAGCTCGATCGAGGACAGCTGCGGGACCGACTTCGAGCGTATGTCGTCGAGGCCCTTGACCCCGTTGAGAGCCTGCTCGAGGGGCACGGTGACGAGGGATTCCACGTCCGCGGTGGTGAGCCCGAGGCACGCGGTCTGGATCTCCACGCGGGGCGGCGCGAACTCGGGGAAGACGTCGACCCGCATCGCGGGCAGCTGCACCAGGCCGAAGACCATCATCGCCGCGGCGGCGGCCACCACCAGGAACCGGAACCGCAGGCTGGCGCTGACGATCCGGCGCATCAGGGTGCGCCCCTCCGGGAGGGTCACTCGCCACCGACGCCGTACTCAGCGCCGAACAGCTCGGCGGCGCCGACGGTGACGACGGGGGTCCCCGGGGGCGGGCCCTCCCGAAGATGGGCCAGGGTGCCGCTGGCGTGGTCGATGGTGACCCGCGCGCGGACGAACGTTCGCGGCGTCGGGCTCGTGTATATCCACGTCTTGCCCTCGGGGTCGTAGAGCACTGCCGCGAGAGGGATGACCGTGCTCCCGGCGGTGGCTCCGCTGGCCGCGCGCACGGGTTCGGTCCTGACGCCGAGCCGTGCGGATGCCTCCGGCGTGAGAGTCACCCGATGGAGGTCGGTTCCCTTGACCGCCTGCACCTCTGCGGCCTGGCTCGACGCCTCGCCGAGCTCTTCCTCGGAGCTGGCGCACGCGGTCAGCACCAAACTCAAGCCCACGAGCACTCCGGCAAGCCGCCTACCGTTCGGCATGGCCAGCCTCCTTCATGGCGGGAACTCGTGGGCGGCCCCAGGTCAGCAACGGGTGCGACCCCGGGGGAGCGCCGCCCGGTGCGACTCTCAGGTACAGGGCAGGCAGGACGAACAGCGTCAGCAACGTCGACGTGACCAGGCCCCCGAGCGCGACGACCGCCAGGGGATGCAGGATCTCCTCGCCGGCGAGGGTGCCGAACACGACGAACGGCAGGACGGCCACCGCGGTCGCCACGGTCGCAACCAGGAGCGGGACGGCCATCTCCCGCGTGCCGGCGACGACC
>DATGDX010000383.1:0-1669 GCA_035310665.1 Mycobacteriales bacterium
GCTGCCGAGCTCGCCGCGGGTCGCTGTCGCGCAGACCACCCGCGAACCGGCGCCGCGCGCGATCGCCATCAGACCCGCGGACAGATACGCCTCGTCGTCCGGATGCGCCCAGATCCCGAGGATCGTGCCGAGGTCGGCGACGCCCGACGGAGAGTCGATCAGGCGGGAACCCGCGTCGGCGCGGTGCCGATCGTCGGTGTGCATCTCTATTCTCCCCGCTGGTCGTGCGCTCGATCGTCACTCGGATCGTCACCGACGGCGGTGGCAGCGGGCTGTCGCGCGGCTGACGCGGCGGTGGCGCGAGGAGGTGTTGCGAGGAGGCAGAGCCCAGGGTGCCCGTCGTCGACACCGACCGTCGGCTATTCGCGCCGCTCGGCAAACTCGGGCCGGTCGAGCAGGCGCAGCCAGCGGCCGTCGGGTTGGCGGCGGACCACCTGGGCGCGGGCAGCGGCACCGTCCTTCGCCGCGGTGCACGAGAGGGCGATGTCCCCGCTGACGAGGGTCGGCAGCGGAGGCTCCGGCTCGAAGTGCGGCGCGCCGGCGAGAACCTGCCGCCACAGCGCCCGGATCGCGTCCCGGCCGACCGTCACCCCACCGGGTGGGTAGGCCATCACCGCGTTCGGCTGGTAGAGCTCGGCGATCCCGTCGGCGTCGCCGGCGTTGGCCCGCTCCACGAACAGGCGGGGTGAGATCTTCGGGGCGCAGAGCAGTCGCGCGGTCAGCCATGGGTGGCCTCCCTTCCTCGGTGTTCCTCGGTTCCTCCTGTGCGGTGCCGATCGGAACCAGCGTGCTCCACGGTCAGAGCAGAAGTCCAACTCATGTTTCTGCTGGTGACTAGAATCACCGATTATGGAGCTGCGGCAGTTGAAGTACCTCGTCGCGGTGGCGGAGGAGGCGAGCTTCACCCGCGCGGCGGACCGGGTGCACATCACCCAGTCGGGCATCAGCGCGCAGATCCGTCAGCTCGAACGGGACCTCGGGGCCACGCTCATCGACCGGTCCGGCCGCGCCGCCACGCCCACCGCCGCCGGGGCCGCCGCGCTCGCGCCCGCCCGGGCCGCGCTCGCGGCCGCCGACGCGGTACGCCGCGCCGTCGACGAGGTCACCGGGCTCGTCCGCGGGCGCCTGGTCGTCGGCATGGTGCGCGGCTGCACGGTCACCCCGCTGTTCGACGCCCTCGCCGCCTTCCACCACGCCCACCCCGGGGTCGAGCTCGTCCTCGTCGAGGACGACTCCGACCGGCTCGTGGATCGGGTCCGCGCGGGCGCGGCGGACCTCGCCCTGGTAGGGACCGCCGACGTGCCGCCCCCCGGCCTGCACGCCCTGACCGTGGTCAGCGAACCCATGGTCGCCGCCGTACCGCCCGCGCACCCGCTGACCCGGCGACCCCGCGTCACCCTGGCCGACGTCGGCGCCCACCCCGTCATCTGCCTGCCGGTCGGGACCGGCATCCGGACCGTGTTCGACCGCGCGTGCGCGGCAGCCGGCGTCCACCCGACCGTCGCCCTGCAGGCGAGCGCCCCCGACGCCGTCGCCGACCTCGCCGCGCGCGGGCTCGGCGTCGCGATCCTCAGCGCGTCGATGACCAGTGACCGGCAGGACCGGCTCGCGGCCGTACCGGTCGACGACCTGACCACCCCCGCCGCCCTCGCGCTGACCTGGGCGCCCA
>DATGDX010000384.1:0-5890 GCA_035310665.1 Mycobacteriales bacterium
GGGGCAGCCGGCACTGGGGACACCGGCGGCACGTCAGCCACCCGAACCTGCCTGCGGGGGAAGTCGCAGTCACGGACCCCACAAGCCTCCCGATCAAAGCGGGAAGATCCAAGGCGACGCGCCGAGGGCCTAAATGGTTACAGCGGACGGGCGATTCCGCCACCAGGTCGACGGTGCGCACGACCCGACTATCGCACCTCGCCGCGGCGGTGCGCGGAGGTCCGAGCGCGGTGCTCGTGCGGGCCTCAGGCGGGTGCGGGAGCGGGGGCGGCGGCGGGCGCCGGAGCGCGGGCCGCGGTGGCGGTGGCGACGAACAACGCCCCGGTCGTGACGACCGTGCCGGCGACCAGGGCCAACGCCCAGGCTCCCGGGTGCGTGATGGCGTTGGGCACGAACAGGTTCAGCAGACCGCCGTGCGGCACGATCGACCCCGCGCCCATCCCCGCCGAGATCGCGCCCGCGACGGCGGAGCCGACCATGCACGCGGGAATGATGCGCAGCGGCCGACGTGCCGCGAACGGAATGGCCCCTTCGGTGATGAACGCGGCGCCGAGGACCCAGGCCGACTTGCCGGCCTCGCGCTCCTCCGGGACCCACCGTCCCCGGAACAGCACGGTCGCGAGCGCGAGTCCCAGTGGCGGCGTCATCCCCGCGACCATCACAGCCGCCATCGGCTCCGTCACGCCACTGCTGATCAAGCCCACCCCGAACGCGTACGCGACCTTGTTCAACGGCCCGCCCATGTCGAAGGCCATCATCAGCCCGAGCAGCGCTCCGAGCGCGACTGCGCTGGCGCCCTGCATGCCCCTCAGCGCAGTCGTCAACTGCGCCATCACCCAGGAGACGGGCTCCCCGATGACGTAGAACATCGCCAGGCCGACGGCCAGGGTCGACAGCAGCGGGAGGATGAGCACGGGCTTGAGGCCGGCCATCGTCTGCGGCAGCTTGATGTGCGTGGCGAGCCAGCGGGTGAGGTAGCCGGCGAGGAAGCCGGCCAGGATCGCGCCGATGAAGCCGGTCTGGACCACGTTGGCGAGAAGGCCACCGATCAGGCCGGGAGCCAGCCCGGGGCGGTCGGCGATGGAGTAGGCGATGTACCCGGCGAGCACCGGCAGGAAGAGCGTGAACGCGCTGGAGCCGATTTGGTTCAGCCGGCCGGCGAGCGTGCCGGCCATCTCCGGCTTGTTCGCGTTGATGTCGACCGCGAACGAGATGGCGATGAGCAGCCCGCCGGCGACGATGAGCGGCAGCATGTGCGAGATCCCGGTCATCACGTGCTGGTAGACCACCTTGAGCACGGACCCTTTCCCGCCGCCCCCTCCCTGAGCGCCGGCTGCGGACGGCCCGGCACCCGCCCGGGCCCGCTGGGCGTCCAGCACCGGGGTGGACTCCGCCAGCGCGGCAGTGACGACGTCGGTCCCGTGCTTGAGCGCCTGCTTCGTTCCCGTCTCGTAGACCCGCTTGCCGACGAACCGCGACAGGTCGACCTTGGTGTCCGCGGCAATCACGACCGCGTCTGCGGCCGCGATCTCCTCAGGCGTGAGCACGTTCTTCGCGCCGACCGAGCCCTGCGTCTCGATCTTGATCCAGTGCCCGAGGTCTTCGGCGGCGCGACGCAGCCCCTCCGCCGCCATGAAGGTGTGCGCGATGCCGGTGGGGCACGACGTGATGCCCACCAGCCGCCTCTGACCGTCGGCCTGGGCTCTCACGGGCTGCGGTGGTCCGGCGGGCGCGGGCTCGGGGAGTGCGATGTCGGGCTCCGTGGTCGCCGCGACGGCCGAGGCGATGACGTCGTGCGGGTGACGGATAGCGTCCGCGGTGCTCGCGGCGACCACGGGCTTGCCGGCGAAGCGGGACGGGTCGACGAAAATGTCGGCCGCGATGACGACGACATCGGCTTTCTCGATCGCCTGCTGTGGCAACGGGTGCTGTGTCCCGTCCGAGCCCTGCGTCTCCACCTCGATGACGTGGCCCATGATGTCCGCCTGCCGCTTGAGCGCTTCGGCGGCCATGAGCGTGTGCGCGATACCCGTCGGGCACGCGGTTACGGCCACGAACCTCATCGACGTCTCCTCACGTGACCAGCGCCCGTCATGCGAGTCTCTTCACAGCAACCGCGCGAGCCGTCTCCTCGACCGCCGAGGCGTCGAGGTGCGGTCTCACGCGTGAGATCGCCACAGCCGAGAAGGCGGTCGCGAGCCGGGCCAGCTCCGTCGGCGCGAGCCCGCGCAGGATTCCGGTGATGCTGCCCGCGACCATCGCGTCCCCGGCGCCGACCGTGCTCGCGACGTGCACCGCGGGTGGGGTGGCGTGGACGACTTCGCCGTTCCGCGCGAACACCGCCCCGTCGGCGCCGAGCGAGACCACGACCGTGTCGACTCCTCGCGCCAGCAAGTCGCGCGCCGCCTCCGTGAGCTGGTCGTGGCCGTCAAGTCGACGTCCGGTGAGTTCCTCGAGCTCGGCGAGATTCGGCTTGATCAGGTCCGGCCCCGCCTCGAGGGCGTCGCGCAGCGCCGGGCCGCTGGTGTCGACCGCGACCGGGCCACCGCGGTCGTGGGCGAGCGCGACGAGCCGGCGGTACGTCGACGTGGGCGCGCCGAGCGGCAGGCTTCCGGCGAGCACCAGCCATCGGCCCGGCGCAACGGCCCACCCCACCCTCGCCTCGAGCGCCTCCAGGTCCTGGCCCGCGACGGTGAACCCCGGGAAGTTGAGGTCGGTCGTCGTGCCGCCGATCTCGTCGACCACCTTGATACCGGTCCGCGTCGCGGTGGGCACCGAGACGAAGGCGTGCGCGATCCCCGTCGCCTCGAAGAACTCCTCGAACAACCCCGTGTTCGGGCGGCCCAGGAATCCGCTGGCCAGCACGGGGACCCCGACCGCGGCGAGGAAGGCGGCGACGTTGACGCCCTTGCCGCCGGCGTGCACCTGCTCGGTCGTGACCCGGTTGACCTTCCCGACGCCGAACCCCGGCACCCACACCGTGTGGTCGATTGCCGGGTTCGCCGTGACGGTCACGACATCGACCGCGGGGCTTGTGGGATCGCTGATAGCTCTCATGGCAGTGCCAGCGCGCGCACTTCGCCCGCCGTGGTGCAGGCGAGGGCTCGCTGCGCGAGCCGACGGACGGCTTGCTGGTTGACCGTTCGCAGCCGAGCCTTGACCGCCGCGACGCTCGGGACGGCGACGGACAGCTCCCTGACGCCGAGCCCGGCCAGGATCAGCGCCCCCTCGGGCTCGCCCGCGACCCCGCCACAGACCCCGACCCACACCCCTGCCGCCTGTGCCGCGTCCACCAAGTGTTTGATCATCCGGAGGACAGCCGGGTGCAGCGCGTCGGCCTGCTTGGCCAGGAACGGGTGGAGGCGGTCCATCGCGAGGACGTACTGGGTCAGGTCGTTCGTCCCGACGGAAAAGAACTGGACCCGCTTGGCGAGCTCCGGGGCGAGCATGACCGCGGACGGAACCTCGATCATGACGCCGAGGTCGATCCGGCGGGCACCCACCGCGACCCGCGCCTTCTCGGCGTACTCCATCGCCGCTTCGAGGTCCTCGACCCGGGAGATCACGGGGAACATCATGAGCACCGGACCTCGCAGCGAGGCGCGGTAGATCGCGCGCAGCTGCGGCTCGAACAGCTCCGGGCGCGCGAGGCACAACCGGATGCCACGAACCCCGAGGAACGAGTTATCCTCCTCCGGCAGGTCGATGTACGGCGCGTTCTTGTCGCCACCTAATGTCGAGCGTGCGCACGATGAGCGGCAGACCGTTCAGCGCACGCACCATCGCGAGAAGCGCTTCGTACTGCTCGTCCTCCGTGGGCGGCTCGTCACGACCCAGGAACAGGAACTCGGTGCGCATCAGACCGATTCCCTCGGCCCCCGCCTCGACGGCAGCCACGGCTTCGGCCGGCTGGTTCACGTTGGCGACCACCTCGACGCGGTAGCCGTCGGTCATCGTCGCCGGCTGGTAGCGCGTGCGGTGCTCCTCCGCACGCACGCCTTCCAGGTCTTCGCGCGCACGCTCCGCAGCCTCGAGGTCCCGCTCGCTCAGCCCGAGCCACAGGGTGCCCGTCGTCCCGTCGAGCACGCCCACGGCCCCCTCGGGTTGCGCGAGCACCGCGGGGCCGGCGCCGACGATTGCCGGGATTCCCAGGGCCCGCGCGATGATCGCGGTGTGCGAGGTCGGACCGCCCAGGGCGGTGCAGAACCCCACGACTCTGGCCGGGTCGATCGACGCGGTGTCGGACGGTGTGAGGTCGTCGGCGATCAGTAGCACGGGGTGGTCGGGCAGGTGGGGCGCGTCCTCGTCGGCTTCGGCGAGGAAGCGGAGCACCCGTTGTCCCACGTCACCGAGGTCGACGGCGCGACCCGCGAGCAACGGGTCGTCGAGTTTGCCGAGCTCGTCCACGCGGGCCTCGATGACCTCGCGCCACGCCCACCCCGCGGACGTCCCGGTCCGGATGTCGCCCACGGCTGCGGCCTCGAGGTCGGGGTCGTCGAGAAACGCCTCGTGGGCACGGAATATAGACGCCTTGCCTGTTCCCGACTTGGCTTTCACCTCCTCGTACAGGTCGCGCAGCTCGGCCCGCGCGGCCTCGATGGCCTTGGCCAGCTTGCGCTCCTCGGCCGCGGGGTCTTTCGCGGTGCGGGGGACGACCAGGCGCCGCCGTTTGAGGTGCCACAGCGGGCCGATCGCGAGCCCCGGTGACGCACCGATCCCCGGGACGGCGCTCGCCTCGTCCGCCGGTGACCAGCGCGGTCCCGCCGTCGAAGCCGCGGCGGCTTCCTGCTCCTCTTCTTCACCGAGCCCCGACTCGACGGCCTCGACCAGCGCGGTGATCGCGACGTCTTGGTCCGGGCCCTTCGCGAGCAGGGTCAGCGCCGAACCGGCGTCGGCACCCAGCCCCAGGAGCGCGGCCAGGCTCTTGCCGTTGGCCACCTTGCCGTCGTGTCGGACGCGGATGTCGGCGGTGAACCCCTTGGCGACGTCGACGAAGAAGGTCGCGGGCCGGGCGTGCAGCCCGCTGGGCCCGCCGACCACCACGTCCGCCGCGGCGTACCCCTCCAAATCCGATGTCGGCTCGGCCGGCGCGCCCCGCGGGCTGGGGCCGCGTGCTAGCCGGTCGATGACGTCCTGCGGATCGCTCGTAGTCGCGAGCCTCTCGATGTCCTCCGGATCGGAGAGGAGTTGCGTGAGGTTCGCCAGGATCTGCAGGTGCTCGTCGGAGGCGGCAGCGATGCCGACGACGAGCCGGACCCGCTCCCCCGGGTTCCACTCCAGGCCGGAGGGGACCTGCACCACGGCGATCCCCGTGCGTTTGATCAGCTCGCGGTCCTTGAGCAACCCGTGCGGAATCGCGACACCTTCACCGAGGTAGGTGTTGGCGACCTTCTCTCGCCCGAGCATCGACCGCGCGTAGTCGGGGTCGATGTGGCCGCTGTCGGCAAGAAGCGCCGCCACCATCCGGATCGCCTCGTCCTTCGACGCGGGCGACGCGTTGAGCCGGACGTTGGCGGCCTCGAGGGCAATCATGGCTTCTCCCGGAGACTCGCTTCGGGTCTGGTGAGGCGCGAGCGCGGGGCACATCGTTCGGGATCAGGGCGGAGGCAATCTGCCCAAATCGCCAGGCATCGGAACTCCTCGTTGCCAGGGATCAGACCGCCCCTCGCCACGCGGTCGATACCGTGGCCGTCCTGACACCGGGCGCCTTCTCCCCTTGCGCCGGGGCCGCGTGCGGGTCGGCGCCCGCGAAAGGCAGGTCCGTGATGTACGTCCCCGCCCCGTTCGCCGCCGACGACGCCGCGGTGCACGACCTGCTCGCCCACCACGGCGCCGCCGATCTGGTCACCGCGACGCCGCGCGGGCTGCTCGCGACGCACCTCCCCTTCCT
>DATGDX010000385.1:0-1576 GCA_035310665.1 Mycobacteriales bacterium
CCCTGGTCGAACTTGCCCTTGTACATGTCGGCCCAGGTCTTCGCGACATGGTGCGGGGCGTGGGAACAGCCCGTCGAGTAGTACATCATCCAGGGCCTGGTCGCGTCCTGCGCGCGGACCGCGTGGAGCCACTCGATGGCCTTGTCAGTCAGGTCGTCCGGGAAGTAGTAGGGGTTTCCGTCCTTGCCTTGCGGTACGCCGAGGGTCGCGTTGTCCTGGGTGATGATCGGGTCGTACTGGCCGGCGGCACCGCTGAGGAAACCCCAGTAGTGGTCAAATCCCCATCCCTGCGGCCAGCGGTCGAAGGGTCCGGCGGCCCCTTGCACGTGGTCCGGTGTGAGGTGCCACTTGCCGAACCCGCCGGTGACATATCCGTTGTCCCGCAGGATGCGCGGCAATCCGGCGCAACTGAGCGGTTTCTGCGAGGAATAGCGGGTCATCGAAGTTGATCGGGGTTGAGGCATCCGCGGGCTCGGCGGGTGGTTGCGCAGCGTGTTCGTAGTCGTTGGTTCTCGGGGTTGCGGTAGCCGTAGGCGTTGCGGGCGTCGAGTTTGACGACGCGGTTGTAGCCCTCGCTGGCTGCGTTCGTGATCGTGGTGTGGAGGAAGGCCTCGATCGCCGGCCACCACGTCTGGATGGTGCGGGCGAGGCGTTCGAGCTCGGGGACGGCGGCGTCGGCGCACCAGGTGTAGAACCGGTAGAGCCGGTGGGAGATCATCGACCGGTCGGCGCCGGTGCCGGCCAGGGCGAGCAGGCGGCGGAGTTCCTCCTTGGCGATCCAGGTCTTCAGGATCGTCAGGCCTGGGTCTTCGAGGTCGACCAGGGTGTTCCACAGTTTCGCGAAGGCCGTGTCGGAGAGGTCTTCATGGTTGCGGCGCAGCAGGTTGCGCACCGTGTACTCGGGGTCGGTCTTGCGGCCGCGGCGCCCGCGCAGCTGGGTGGCGATGCGGCGGCGGACCTCGGCCACGGTGTCGTTGGCGAGTTTGACGACATGGAAGTGGTCGACGACGATCGTCGCGTGCGGCAGGTAGCGGCGGATCGCCGCGACGAACACCGTGCACATGTCGATCGCCACGTACCGGATCCGGTCGCGCCAGGCCGGGGTCTGCTGGGCCAGCCAGTAGGCGACGTCGTCGGCGGTGCGGCCCTCGACCTGACCGAGCATCCCCTGCCCGCCGCCGACGTCGGTGAACCCGACGTGCCACCGGTCGGCCAGCGTCCGCGCTCTGGCCGTCTCCCGCTGCGGGACGACCGGCTCGGGGGTGACCGGCTCGGGGGTGACCGGCTCGGGGGTGACCGGCTCGGGGGTGACCGGCTCGGGGGTGACGGGCGGTTGCGGGGCCGGTGTGGGTGGCGGGGCGGGTTCGGCCGGACGCCATCGGGGCCGGCCCCGGCGGACCTCATCGACTCCCAGCACCTCCACCGGGTCGGGGGACTCGTCCAGGACCCGCTCGGCCGCAGCGCGGACCGCGTCCATCGCGGTGGGCCAGGACACCCCGGTCATCCGGCCGGCGGCGGCCACCGTCGCGCACAGCCCGTCCACGACCAGGTCACCGGCATGCTCCCGCAGCCGTGT
>DATGDX010000386.1:0-4270 GCA_035310665.1 Mycobacteriales bacterium
GCCCGGCTCAACCGCACGGTGCTGGGCATCGGGGAGTCGGAGATGGCCACCCTGCAGCTGGTCGCGGTCACCCCGGCCACCGGGGAGGTCGAGGCGGTCTGCGCGGGTCACCCGCCGCCGGTGGTGCGCGACGCGGACGGCGCGGCGGTGCTGCTGGAGGCCGACAGCGCATCGCGTTGGGGGTCACCGCGGACGCGGCGTACCGCACCGTGCGGACCCGGCTGCCCCCCGGCGCCGGGATCCTGCTCTACACCGACGGGCTGGTGGAACGCCCCGGCGTGGCGTTGACCACCGCGTTGGAGGAGCTGACCCGGGCGGTGGCCAACGCCCCCGCCGCGCCCGACCCGGGGTGCGACGCGCTGGTCGCCCGGTTCCTGCCCAACGGGCCCTCCGACGACGTCGCCCTGCTGTGGCTGCGCCTGCACCCCAGCGCCGTGCCCGGACTCGACATCCTCGGCCCCGGCGACGAGCCGACCCCGGCCGAGTCTTCCGGTGTACCGGCCGACGACCGGGGGCTCGTCGTGTCGGCCGAGCCGCGGTCGGTGCCGGTGTGCCGCCGGTACCTGCGCGAACGCCTCACCGGCGCGCCCCCGCCTTTGATCGACAACGCCGAGTTGTGCGTGTCCGAGCTGGTCACCAACGCGGTGCTGCACGCCGGGACGGACATCGAGGTCCGCGTCGAGCAGGTGCCGGACGCGTGCCGGCTGGAGGTCCGTGACGCGAACCCGGCGCCGCCGCTGCGGCACCACCACACCGAGGGCGCGACCACCGGGCGGGGGCTGGAGATGGTCTCCGGGGTGGCCCGGACGTGGGGATCTCCCCGCTGGACCGGGGCGGGAAGGCGGTCTGGTGCGAGGTGACCGCCGAACCGCCCGGCGAGGCGGACGGCCGGCAAGCGCTCGCTCACTGGTCCGAGGCGGACACCGGGCCGGCCAGGGAGAGCGGACCGGACGCCGAGGTCCCCTCGCAACGCGGCGAGCGGACGCCCGGTGGCAAGGACGAGAGCCCGGACCCCGGCCCCGATGGCCAGCCCCCGCTGGTGCTGCGCCGCTACCCGGTGCACCTGGGCGCCCGCGCGCGCGACCACGTCGAGTCGCTGGTGCGCGAGTGCCTGCTCACCGGGAACCCCGCCACCGAAGCGGCAACCGACCGCGCCCGGCTGGTGTCGCTGGCCGCGACGCTGCGCGGTTACGTGGGCATGCTGGACGCGGTCGAGCCGCAGCGGGCGTCCGGCTCGGCGCACCAGCGGTTCTTCGTCGACGCGGCCGCGCCCGCCGTGCACCCGCTCCGCCGCGCCCGGGCGTGGCGCGAGGCGCTCGCCGAGCTCGACCGGTACGCCGACCGGGGCCACTTGCTGACCCCCCCGATGCCGTCCGACGTCGCCGCCGTCCACCGCTGGGTCCTCGACGAGATCGCATCCCAGGGTCACGGACGCCGGCCGCGGGCCTGGGACGGACCCGGGGACCAGTGCGTCGACCTTCCGCACGCTCGCGTCTGAGCCTGCCGATCCACGGAGAGATGAGACCGCAGTGCACGTGACGACCCCGCGGACCGAGCAGTCGAGACATCGACCACTGCCCCAACCGCCCGCTGGCGTCCACCGGCTACAGATCCATGTCACCGGTGGGTCCGGTTGCGGTCCCACGAGACTCGCGGCCTTCGACGCGGCGTTGCGGGATGCGGGTGTGGCGAACTACAACGTGATCCGCCTCAGCTCCGTGATCCCGCCGTACAGCCTGGTCACCGCCACCTCGGCGCCCCTCTCGCCGAAGGGACGGTGGGGGGACCGGCTGTACGCGAGCGTTGCGGAGGCGGTCGCCGACGTTCCCGGGGCCGAGGCGTGGGCGGGGATCGGGTGGGTTCAGGATGGCGAGACCGGTCAGGGCCTCCTCGCGGAACATGGGGGCCAGTCCGAGACCCAGGTGAGGTCCGACCTCGAGGTCACCCTCGAGTCGTTGCGTCGAGGACGCGGCCCGGTGGGGGAACGTCTCGGCGACGTGCACATGGTGACCCGCGGGGTCCGGTGCACCGGGGACCCGGTGTGTTCGTTGGTCCTGGCGGCGTTCACGACCGAGGCATGGGCTCCCGTCCCTTCGCCCTCGGCCGGGCCGCCGCCCGCAAGGTTCGGCCCGACGAGCGGGTGACGGTTCACCCCACGTACGACGGGCAAAGCCACGACGACGGCGACGTCATCCCTGCCCGCACGGGGGCTGGGCGTGCATGGGGTCGCGGCAGCAGAAGGGAGATCGACTCATGCCGCAGACCGTGCGTGGGGTGGTGGCCACAGCCAGGCGTGCTCGCGTCGAGGTGCAGCCGATCACGATCCCGGACCCCGGCCCGGGCGAGGTCGTGGTCGACGTCAAGACCTGGGGGGTCTGCCACACCGACGTGCACTATCGCGAGGGCGACATCAGCGACGACTTCCCCTTCCTCCTCGGTCACGAGGCGGCCGGGGTGGTCGAGGCTATCGGGCCCGGTGTGACCACCGTCAGCCCCGGGGATCTCGTTGTTCTCAATTGGCGTGCGGTGTGTGGGGACTGCCGGGCCTGCCGACGAGGTCGCCCGTGGTACTGCTTCGACACGCACAACGCGGACCAGGCGATGACCCTGACCGACGGGACGCCGCTGACCCCCGCGCTGGGAATCGGGGCGTTCGCGGACAAGACACTCGTCGCCGCCGGGCAGTGCACGAAAGTCGACCCGGCGGCGTCGCCCGCGGCCGTGGGTCTGCTCGGCTGCGGTGTCATGGCCGGCATCGGGGCTGCCGTCAACACCGGGAACGTCCAGCGCGGTGACTCGGTGGCGGTCATCGGGTGCGGGGGAGTCGGTAGTGCGGCTATCGCGGGCGCCCGACTGGTGGGTGCCAGCCGGATCATCGGCGTTGACATCGACCGTCGCAAGCTCGAGTGGGCGACGGAGTTCGGCGCGACGCACACCGTGAACGGGCGCTAAGCAGACGTCGTGGAATCGCTGCGAGCGCTCACCGACGGCTTCGGGCCGGACGTGGTCATCGACGCCGTCGGGGAGCCGGAGACCTACCGGCAGGCCTTCTACGCACGCGACCTCGCCGGCACCGTGGTCCTCGTCGGCGTCCCGCGGCCCGGCGTTCTTCTCGAGCTTCCGTTGATCGACGTGTTCGCGCGCGGTGGCGCGTTGAAGTCCTCGTGGTACGGCGACTGCCTACCGAGTCGGGATTTCCCGATGCTCGTCAACCTGTACCACCAGGGTCGGCTGAACCTCGACGCCTTCGTCTCCGAGCTCATAACCCTGGACCAGGTCGAGGACGCGTTCGGTCGGATGCGTTCCGGTGACGTCCTGCGGTCGGTTGTGGAGCTGTAGCCACACGAGCGACGAGAGCCCCGGCATCGCGCAGAGTCGCGAGCTGCGCGGCTCGCGGCTCGCGCGTCGTGATGGCGTGGCTACGTCCCGACCGTCTTCATGAGAAGGGCGAACCGGCTGGAGCCTCGGGCGGAGCTGACAACGACCCGGAATGGGCCGGTCCGCTCCGGGGTGACTCGGCAGGCGGCGTCGATGTCGGCGTACACGTCGTGCGAAACGAGATCCCCCTTCTCGTCGTAAACGTGCAGATCCAGGTCGGCACTCACGTCCTCCTTCGGGCGCACGTAGATGACTGCGCTCGTCCCCGCTTCGAGGACCACGTCGAACGACTGTTGCTCGCCTTCGGCGACGAACCCGGTGTGCATCCACGACATTGCCTGGCGCCCTTTCATCAGGAGTTGGCATCGCGCGGGTGTGACGTCGGCCGCCCGACGCCAGCGTGCGGGAGTGCTGGACCCACCGGCAGAGATTTTACAGCTCATCGACAAAGGGTTGACACGCGGCGGTGCATCTCTTATCGTCTCTCTTCAGACAGACCGTAGACAGAGGCAAGACAGATGACGAGGCTGGATATCGTGGGCGCCCTAGCGCACCAGGACCTGCGGCCGACCAGGTAGCCAGTGCCCGGCCTGCCACGCGCCCCTGCGGGTCGGGCACGACACGAACGGCACGCACGATTTTTCGCCCGCCCCACGTCCCCCACACCGGAGAGGAAGTCTCGAGATGAGCACACCCACTGCGCGCGCTCCCCGGCGCCGCCTCGCCGCCGGAGCCCTGATCACGGCAGCCACCCTCGCCGCGGGCCCAGTCACAGCCACCAGTGCCTCCGCCGACGCACCCCGCCCCTTCGGCCCTGCCTGCTCGAAGGTGCCGGCCAGCGGCCCGGGCAGCGTGGCCGACATGGCGAACCAGCCGGTCGCGACCGCCGCCG
>DATGDX010000387.1:0-1857 GCA_035310665.1 Mycobacteriales bacterium
AGCCGAGAGAGCCGGTCGTCGAGATGGAGCGCCGCTACGCGCTGCGCGGCACCGAGGTGCTGGAGCGCCTGCGGCAGGTCAAGGCCGAGCGCGGGCAGATCACGGGGGCTGACGTCGACGAGGTGGCGGCGCAGGTCGGGATCCCGCGGGCCCACGTCTACGGCACGACGACCTTCTTCGAGGAGCTCAGCACCCGCCGTCGCGGGGAGCGACACGTGCAGGTGTGCGCCGGCACCGCTTGTTTCGCGGCCAGCCATGGCCGGCACCTTCCCGCGGTCGAACGGGCGCTTGGAATAGCCCGGGGCGCGACGTCCGCGGACGGGAGCACCTCGTTGCAGCCCGTCTACTGTCTCGGCTACTGCTACGGCGGGCCGGCCGCGCTGGACTCCGAGGCGGCCTACGTCGGCCCGGACCTGGTGGACCAGTTGACCGGTGCCGTGCCCCGGCAGGACCCGCCGATTCCGGCGTACGCCGGCAGCGACACCCTCGTGCTCCTCGCCGGGATCCTCGGCGGCGACACGTCCTGGCGGCTGTGGCCGGCGCTGCAGCGCGATCCGGACGCCGGTCGCCGGGTGCGCGAGGAGGTCGCGGCGTCGGGGTTGCGGGGTCGCGGCGGCGCCGGTTTCCCGGTGGCCCAGAAGTGGGCCGCTGCAGCCGGCGCTCCCGCCCGGGACGGCCGGCGCTACCTCGTCGTCAACGGTGACGAAGGAGACCCCGGCTCCTACATCGACCGGCTGCTGCTCCAGCGTGACCCGCACCGGGTGCTGGAGGGTCTCGCCCTCGGCGCCTTGGCCGCGGGCGCTACCCACGGCTACATCTATGTCCGCAGCGAGTATCCCGCCGCCCGGGACGCGATGCGCGCCGCGGTGGAGCGGGCCCGGGCCGCCGGGCACCTCGGCGACGGGTTCGACGTGGAGGTCGTGGAGGGCGCGGGGTCCTACGTCGCTGGCGAGGAGACCAGTCTGATCCACTCCCTGGAGGGGCTGCGCGGAGCCACCCTG
Organism: Mycobacteriales bacterium; assembly: GCA_035310665.1. GTDB lineage: Bacteria > Actinomycetota > Actinomycetes > DATGDX01 > DATGDX01 > DATGDX01. The sequence goes on from DATGDX010000387.1 coordinate 1,002, forward strand.
GCGCGCCCGCCGTTCCCCACCCAGCAGGGGCTGTTCCAGGCACCCACCGTCGTGAACAACGTGGAGAGCATCGCCACCGTGCCGTGGATCGTGGAGCACGGGGGGTCGGCGTACGCCGCGTTGGGTCGCGGGGACGAGTCGGGCCAGCGGCTGGTGTGCGTCAACGCCGGCTTTCAACGGCCGGGCGTCTACGAGGTGCCGTTGGGCGTGCCGCTGCGGCACGTGGTGTCGACCCTCGCCGGTGGGTTGCGCGGCGGCGCGCGGCTGCGGTCGCTGCAGATCGGTGGCCCGCTGGGCGGCTTCCTCGACCCGTACCAACTCGACCTGCCGCTGTCCGGACCGGCCCTGGCCGCCGCCGGGGTGAGCCTGGGACACGCGAGCATGGTCGGCTTCGACGACACGATCCCCGGTCGGGCGATCCTCAAGCACATCTGGCGGTTCGCCGCGGCGGAGAGCTGCGGCACCTGCACGCCCTGCCGGGTGGGCAGCCGGCGCGGGTTGGAGCTGTCCCGGCGGCTCGACGTTCCCGCGCTCGAGGCGCTGTGCGAGACCCTGCGCGTCGCGAGCCTGTGCGCATTCGGCCCCGGTGTCGCGCAGGCGGTGCGCAGCATCCTGCGGGTCTACTCGGACGAGTTCTGGACGGCTGGAGGGACCCGCTGATGGCTGACCAACAGGGTGATCTGGCCGGCCGACAGACTGACCGCGAGCTGGGCCCGGACATGGTGAAGGTCGCCGGTATCGGGGGGCCGGCCGGCGCCCCGACGCTGCATCTGAGCGTCGACGGCGTCGACGTGGTCGTCGAGCCGGGCGCGACCCTGCTGGAGGCGGCGGGGGCGGCCGGGGCGTTCGTGCCGAC
>DATGDX010000388.1:0-1596 GCA_035310665.1 Mycobacteriales bacterium
GTGTCCGCCAGCCGCTGCTCGTCGAGGCCGGGCGCGTCGAACGGGTTGCGCCGCCGCCGGTGCGGCAGCGCCAGCCGGGCCGCCGCCCGCACGTCCTCCGGACCGACCTCGACCCGCCCCGCCCACGCGGCGTGTGCTATCGCCGCGCGCGCAGTGACCAGGTCGGCGCGGAGCCCGTCGACGTCGAACGCGGCGCACACCCTGGTGATCTGGTCGAGCGCGGGGTCGGGCAGCACGACGTGCGGCAGCAGGTGGCGGGCCTCGGCGATCCGCGCGGCGAGCCCCGCCTCCTCCTGCGCCCAGCCACGGGCGAACCCCGCCGGGTCCGCGTCGTAGGCGAGCCGCCGCCGGACCACCTCGGCCCGCAGCGCCGGGTCCCGCGGCGCGACCGCGTCGACGGTCAGCCCGAACCGGTCCAGCAGCTGTGGGCGCAGCTCCCCCTCCTCCGGGTTCATCGTGCCGACGAGCAGGAAGCGCGCCGCGTGCCGCACGGAGACGCCCTCGCGCTCGACGTACGACGTGCCGAGCGCGGCGGCGTCGAGCAGCAGGTCGACCAGGTGGTCGTGCAGCAGGTTGACCTCGTCGACGTAGAGCACCCCGCGGTGCGCGGCGGCGAGCAGCCCCGGCTCGTAGGCCTTGACCCCCTCGGTGAGTGCGCGCTCCAGGTCCAGCGCGCCGACCAGCCGGTCCTCGGAGGCGCCGACCGGCAGTTCGACGAGCCGCGCGGGGCGGCGGGTCGCCGGTACATCAGGCGCGTGCGGCCCGTCGGGACACCCGGGGTCCGGCGCGGCGGGGTCGCAGGAGAACCGGCAGCCGGTGACGACCGCGACCTCGGGGAGCAACGCGGCCAGCGCGCGCACCGTCGTCGACTTCGCGGTGCCCTTCTCGCCACGGACGAGCACGCCGCCGACCGCGGGGGAGACCGCGTTGAGCACGAGCGCGAGCCGCAGGTCGTCCATCCCGACGACGGCGCCGAACGGGAAGCCGGTCGGCGCGGCGCTCACGTGCTCCCCGCTCACGTCGTCCCCGCTCACGTCGTCCCCGCTCACGTTGTCTCCTCCAGGTCCCCCTCGAGCTCGAGGTGCGTCGCGCGCAGCCCGGCGAGCGTCGCCGGGTCCGGCTCGGCCCACAGCCCGCGGTCCGCGGCCTCGAGCAGCCGCTCCGCGATCCCGCGCAGCGCCCACGGGTTGGACCGGCGGAGGAAGGCGCGCACCCGCGCGTCGAACACGTACGCCGCGGCGAGCCGCTCGTACATCCAGTCGTCGACGACCCCGGCGGTCGCGTCGTAGCCGAACAGGTAGTCCACGGTCGCGGCCAGCTCGAACGCGCCCTTGTAGCCGTGCCGCTCCATCGCCGCGATCCACCTCGGGTTCACCACCCGCGCCCGGAAGACGCGGTAGGTCTCCTCGGCGAGCGTGCGGGTGCGCACCACGTCGGGCAGCGCGGAGTCCCCGACGTACGCCGCCGGCGAGCGGCCGGTGAGGTGGCGCACGGTGGCGACCATCCCGCCGTGGAACTGGAAGTAGTCGTCGGAGTCGGCGATGTCGTGTTCCCGGGTGTCCTGGTTCTTCGCCGCGACCGCGATCCGGCGAAACG
>DATGDX010000389.1:0-3239 GCA_035310665.1 Mycobacteriales bacterium
CAACCCCGGGTCGTTGGGACACCGGGTGTTCCGCAACATCCTGGCCGCCGAGTTCGCCGGCGTCGTCTACCCGGTCAACCCGTCCGCGGCCGCGGTGGCGGGCATCCGCGCGTACTCCTCGCTGCGCGACCTGCCCGAGCCGGTCGACCTCGTCGTGATCGCCGTCCCGGCGGAGCAGGTGGAGAGCGTGGTCGCCGACGCGGGCGCGATGGGCGCGACCGGGCTCGTCGTCCTGTCCGCGGGCTTCGCGGACGCCAACGGCGGCGAGGGGGAGGCCCGCCAGCAACGGCTGCTCGACCTCGCCCGCGAACACGGGATGCGCGTCGTGGGCCCGCTCAGCGCCGGGATCGCCAACACCGACCCGGCCGTCTCGCTCAACGCCAGCGTCTCGCCCACCCCGCCGCCGCCGGGACGGGTCGCCATCCTCACCCAGTCGGGCGCGCTCGGTCTGGCGCTGCTCGAACGGGTCCGTCTGCTCGGGCTCGGCGTCTCGACCGCGGTGTCCGCGGGGAACAAGGTCGACGTGTCCGGCAACGACCTCCTGCAGTACTGGGAGACCGACCCGGGCACGGACGTCGTGGTGCTCTACCTGCAGTCGTTCGGCAACCCGCGCAAGTTCGCGCGCGTGGCCCGGCGCGTCTCTCGGATCAAGCCGATCGTCGCGGTGAAGAGCGGGCGCGCGGGCGAGGCCGTCGACCGGCGGTCGGCGACCCGAGACGTCGCCGTCGACGCGCTGTTCCGTCAGGCGGGTGTGATCCGGGTGGACACGCTGCGCCAACTGTTCGACGTGGTGGCCGTGGCCGCCTACCAGCCGCTCCCGGCCGGCCCCCGGCTGGCGCTGATCGGCAACTCGATGGGGACGCTGGCCATCGCCGCGGACGCGGCGCGCGCCGCGGGCCTGCAGATCACCCGCAGCGACGACCTGCGCAGCTGGGCGAGCGCGGCGGACTACGCGGCCGGGCTGGAGTCGGCGCTCGCCGACCCAACGGTCGACAGCGTGCTCGTGCTGTTCGCGCCGTCGGCCGGGGCGAGCCCCGCCGAGGTCGCGCGGGTCATCGTCGCGGCGGCGGGCACGGGCAGCGGGAAGCCGGTCGTGCCGACGTTCCTCGGATGCGAGTTCCGGCGGGACGAGCTGCGGCCCCTCGCGGGCCGCACCCCCCCGTTCTCGTTTCCGGAGTCCGCGGCGCACGCGCTCGGCCGGGTAGTGCGGTACGCCGAGTGGCGGCGCCGGCCGGAAGGACACCTCCCGCCGCTGACCGACGTCGACGTGGCACGGGCACGCGCGTGCCTGCCGCTGACCGAGGAGGAGTACGGCACCGGCGAGCTCGCCGAGAACTGCGCCGTCGAGATGCTGTCCTGCTTCGGGATCGAGGTGCGTCCGCGGGCGGTGCTCGAGGGCGTGGCGACGACCGTCGGGCTGGAGCAGGACCCGTCGTTCGGGCCGATCCTGCGGTTCGGGCTGGCCGGCGTCACGACCGACCTGCTCGGTGACGTGGCGTTTCGCATCCTGCCGCTCACCGACGTCGACGCCGCCGAGCTGGTGCGGGCGCCGGCCGCCGCACCGCTGCTGTTCGACGCCCCGGTCGACGTCCCCGCGCTCGAGAACCTGCTCATGCGCGTCGGCCAGCTCGCCCAGGAGATTCCGGAGGTCGCCGAGCTGCTCCTCGAACCGGTCGTGGTGGGGCGCACCGGCGCAGTCGCCACGGGGGTGCGGGTGCGGCTGGAGCCGCACGAGCACCGTCCGGCCCCGCTGCTGCGCCGCCTCGCGGTTCCCCGCCCGGTGCCCCCGCCCGCGAATCAGCCGGCAAGTTAGCCGGCGGATCAGCCGACGGATCAGCCGAAGAAGACCTCGGCCTCGGCGTAGCGCTGTTCCGGCACCGTCTTCAGCTCCTCGGTGGCCGCGTCGAGGCCCACGCGGACGATGTCGGTGCTGCGCAGCCCGACCATCTTGCCGAAGTCCCCGTCGTTGACCGCGTCGATCGCGTGCAGCCCGAACCGGGTCGCGAGGACGCGGTCGAAGGCGGTCGGGGTGCCGCCGCGCTGGATGTGCCCGAGCACCGTCGAGCGGGCCTCCTTGCCGGTCCGCTGCCGGATCTCGCCCTCCAGCCACGAGCCGATGCCGTGCAGGCGGACGTGACCGAAGGCGTCGAGCTCGCCCTCCTTGACGACCAGTTGGCCCTCGATCGGGTGCGCGCCCTCCGCCACGACGATGATCGGCGCGTAGTTGGTGTGGAACCGGCGTTCGACGTACTCGCAGACCTTCTCCACGTCGAACGGCTTCTCGGGGATGAGGATGACGTTGGCGCCGCCCGCCATTCCCGCGTGCAGGGCTATCCAGCCGGCGTGCCGCCCCATCACCTCGACGATGAGCGCCCGGTGGTGCGACTCGGCCGTCGTGTGCAGCCGGTCGATCGCCTCCATCGCGATGCTGACCGCGGTGTCGAAGCCGAACGTGTAGTCGGTCGCGTTCAGGTCGTTGTCGATCGTCTTGGGTACGCCGACCACCTTCGTGCCCCGCTCGTGCAACCGCCGCCCGACGCCCAGCGTGTCCTCCCCGCCGATCGCGATCAGCGCCTCCACGCCGAGCTTGTCCAGGTTGGACTCGATCCGGTCGAACGCACCGTCGATCTTGGCGGGGTTGGTGCGCGACGAGCCGAGGATGGTGCCGCCGCGCGGCAGGATTCCCCGGACGGCTCGCACGTTGAGCGGCACGGTGTCCGCCTCGAGCGGGCCGCGCCACCCGTCGCGGAACCCCACGAACTCGTGCCCGTAGACGTCCACGCCCTTGCGCACCACCGCTCGGATGACGGCGTTCAGACCCGGGCAGTCGCCGCCGCCGGTGAGCACACCGATCCGCATGTTGTCGACCTCCTCCTCGTTCCCAGCGGCAAACCCTAGGCGACCATGCCCCTGCCGCGCAGGTCGCGGTTAGCCTCGGCCCCCGACGGGGCCGCGCGACCGAGAGGGCACGATGACGATCTTGGCGATCGACGCGGGGACGACCGGCGTCACGGCCCTCGTCGTCACCGCGGACGGGCGCGTCGCGGCCCGGGGGTACGAGGAGTTCCCGCAGCACTTCCCCCACCCCGGCTGGGTCGAGCACGCGCCCGAGGAGATCTGGCAGGCGACGCTCGCGGCGTGCGCGACGGCCGTGGAGGCCGCCGGCGCGACCCCGACCGCGGTCGGGATCACGAACCAGCGCGAGACCGCGGTGGTGTGGGACCGCGAGTCGCTCGCCG
>DATGDX010000390.1:0-3602 GCA_035310665.1 Mycobacteriales bacterium
CCCCACTCGGTGTCGCCCTCCGTGAGGGACAGGTGGGTCATGAAGTGATCAGGCGCCGCGCCGTGCCAGTGCCACTCGTCGGCGGAGATGTCGACGACGTCACCGGGGCGGATCGTGAGGATGCGCTCGCCTCGTGACTGCACGCGTCCCTCGCCTTCGCTGACGGACAGGGTCTGGCCGATCGAGTGCGAGTGCCACGAGGTGCGGGCACCCGGGGCGAAGTGCACGGCTCCGAGCGACAGCGGTGCCGGGCCGTGTCCCGAGGCGATCGGGTCGATCCAGACCTCGCCGGTGAACCAGTTCTCCGGGCCGCGGACCGTGGCCTTGCTCGGCTGGACCTCCATGCGCACCTCCTACGTGCTCGGGTAGTCACGGGCGCAGCAGCGTCTTGATGACGCGGCGCTCGTCCATCGCCCGGTAGCCCTCGGCGGCCTGCTCGAGCGGCAGCTCGAGGTCGAACACCGTGCCGGGGTCGATCTCGCGGTTGCAGATGAGCTCGATCAGCTCGGGCAGGAACCGTCGCACCGGCGCGGGGCCGCCGTGCAGGTGGACCCCGGAGAAGAACAGCTCGTCACCGGGAAGGGCGACGCCGTGCGCGACACCGACAAAGCCGACGTGACCGCCGGCGCGGGTGGCGCGGATGGCCTGCATCATCGACTCCTGCGTCCCGACGGCCTCGATGACCGAGTGCGCGCCGAGCCCGCCGAGGAGCTCCTTCAGCTCCGCGACACCCTCGTCGCCGCGCTCGACGATGACGTCGGTCGCGCCGAAGTCGCGGGCCAGCCGCTGCCGGGCGTCGTGCCGGCTGAAGATGACGATCCGCTCGGCGCCGAGCTGCTTCGCGGCGAGCACGCCGAGCAGACCCACCGCGCCGTCGCCGACGACGGTGACGGCCTTGCCGGGCCCCGCCTCCGCCGCGACCGCGGCGAACCAGCCGGTGCCGAGCACGTCGGAAGCGGCGAGCAGGCCAGGGACCAGATCGTCCGCGGGCAGGCCCGGCGTCGCGACGAGCGTGCCGTCGGCCAGCGGCACGCGCATCCGCTGCGCTTGCGCGCCGCCGACCGGCTCGCGGTGCACGCAGTGCGTCTGATAGCCGGCGCGACAGATCTCGCACGTGTTGTCGGACGCGAAGAAGCTGCCGACGACGAACTGCCCCGGCTGGACGTTGCGCACGTCGCTGCCGACCTCTTCGACGATGCCGACGTACTCGTGACCCATGCCGACCGGACGGCCGTAGCTCTCGATCCCGCGGTAGGGCCACAGGTCCGACCCACACACGCAGGCCGCCGACAGCCGAATCACCGCGTCGGTGGGCTTCTCGATCGTCGGATCCGGACGCTCCTCGACGCGGACGTCGCGCGGGCCGTACAGGACTGCTCCTCGCATGGGGGGTTCCCTTCGTCCCTTCGTTGGTTGTGCGCCCATGCCTGCCGGTGGTGTCGCGGCCGGCGCCCGGACGGTTCGTGGTCAGTTGCCGCGGAAGACCCGCTTGGCGACGGACATCGCGGACACCGCCTTCGGCCAGCCGGCGTAGAAGGCGAGGTGGGTGATGAGATGGGTGACTGCCTCGATCAGCTCGGTCTCGGTGGCGCCGTTGTCCTTCGCGTACTGCAGGTGGAAGACGAGCTGGTCGGTGTTGCCCGCCGCGGTGAGCGCGGCGACGGTGACGAGGCTGCGGTCCCTCGGCGATAGCTCGGTCCGCTTCCACACATCACCGAACAGGACGTTGTCGGTGTAGCCCACGAGGGCGGGTGCGAACTCGCCGAACATCGTCTCGGCGCCCGACGGTTCCTTGCTGTCGACGGTGTCGGTCATGGCGTCCTTCCCTGCTGCAGCCGTGCCGGGTGCCCACCACCGCAGTGCCCATTACCGCTCGGCGGCCTCGCGCTGGACTGTGAACGCGCTTGAGATTCCAGGTTGACACCGCGGCGAACGAGGCCCACGAGCACCCTGGAGCACCGAGAGTCGATGGCCGGGGAAGGTCGTGCCAGCAGGGCGGCTTCACCTCATGCTCACCCGGCCTGTCCCGGCACGCGGTCGGCGGCGGGCACGTACCGGTAGCCCATCCCCGGGTCCGTGAGCAGGTGGCGGGGATGCCTCGGGTCGGGCTCGAGCTTGCGGCGCAGCTGCGCCAGGTACAGCCGGAGGTAGTTCGTCTCCTTCTGGTAGGCCGGTCCCCAGACCTCCGCCAGGAGGTGTCGCTGGGTGACGAGCCGTCCGGGGTGGCGGACGAGGATCTCCAGGATGCGCCACTCGGTGGGCGTGAGCCGATGGTCGGGACCCACCCCGTCCCGGGGCCGGATCCGGTGACTCGCGAGGTCGACGATCCACGACCCGATCTCCACCGCGGGCTCGCCGGTGGCGGGGGCCCGGCGGGCGACGGCGCGCATCCGGGCGAACAGCTCCTCGATGTCGAACGGCTTGGTGACGTAGTCGTCGGCACCTGCGTCCAGGGCGGCGATCTTCTGCGGCAGGTCGGTGCGCCCGGTGAGCACGATGATCGGGGCGGTGCTCCAGCCGCGGAGCCCGGCGATGACCTCGCCGCCGTCCATGTCGGGCAGCCCGAGGTCGAGGATGACGATGTCGGGCGGGCGTTTCGCGGCCAGTGTCAGCCCGGTCGTGGCGTCCGGGGCTGCATCGACCTCGTAGCCGCGGGCGCGCAGGTTGACCCGGAGGGCGCGGACGATCTGCGGTTCGTCGTCGATGACCAGCACTCGGATCACGGCGCGCCGACCTCGTGCGCCTGGGGTTCCTCGTCGAGCGCGGGCAGCGGACCCGGCTCGCCGGCCGTGGGCAGCGAGACGGTCATGGTCAGCCCGCCGCCGGGGGTGTCGTCGGCGGTGAGGGTGCCGCCCATCGCGTGGGTGAGGCCGTGGGAGAGGGCGAGGCCGAGCCCGACCCCGGTGGTGTTGTCCCGGTCGCCGAGCCGCTGGAACGCCTGGAAGATCCGTTCCCGGTCACCGGCCGGGACGCCGGGGCCGCGGTCGACGACGCGGATCTCGACCCGGCCGGCGTGTGCGCTGGCAGCGATCGTCGGCGGCCGGTCCGGGGGGCTGTGCGGCAGCGCGTTGGCCAGCAGGTTCGCGAGGACCCGCTCCAGCAGCGCGGCGTCGGCGACGACGTCCGGGAGCGTCTCGGGCACGTCGACGACAACGTCGTGCCCGCCCGGTCCGAGCGCGTCGAGCACCCCCGGGACGAGCTCGTCCAGGGCGACTGGCCGGGCGGCGACCGCCAGGGCACCGGCCTGCAGGCGACTCATGTCGAGCAGGTTCTCGATCAGTCGGGTGAGCTGGTCGAGCGACTCGTCGGCGGTCGCCAGCAGCTCGCCACGCTCGGCGGCCGTCCACCGGACCGTGGGGCTGCGCAGGCTCGTGACCGCCGCCTTCGCCGACGCCAGCGGGCCCCGCAGGTCGTGGCTGACCGCGGCGAGCAGGGCGGTGCGCATCCGGTCGGCCTCGGCAATCTCCTCGGCCTCGGCGGCCTGCTCGGCGAGCCGCTGCCGGTCGCGGACGACCGCGGCCTGCGCGGCGAACGCGGCGAGCACCCGCTGGTCCTCGGCGCGCAGCGACCGCCCGTCCGCGGCCAGCAGCAGCGTGTCGGTC
>DATGDX010000391.1:0-5073 GCA_035310665.1 Mycobacteriales bacterium
CGGCGCACTACGAAGGACGACCCGTTGACCACTCGCATCGCGAACGACGTCACCGAGCTGATCGGCAACACCCCGCTCGTCCGTATCCGGCGCCTCGTGCAGGGTGCCGACGTCGTGGCCAAGCTCGAGTTCTTCAACCCCACGCACAGCGTCAAGGACCGGATCGGCGTGGCGATGATCGACGCGGCCCAGGAGGCGGGGCTGATCGGGCCCGAGAGCATCGTGGTGGAGCCGACCAGCGGAAACACCGGGATTGCGCTCGCCATGGTCTGCGCGGCACGGGGGCTGCGCTGCGTGCTGACGATGCCGGAGACGATGAGCGTCGAACGACGGATGATTCTGCGGACGTACGGCGCCGAGCTCGTCCTCACGCCGGGCGCGCGGACGGCATGGCCGGTGCCATCGCAGCGGCGGAGGAGCTCGCCAAGCGCGACGCCCGGTGTTTCATCCCGCAGCAGTTCGAAAATGCGGCCAACCCCGCCGTTCACCGCCGCACCACCGCCGAGGAGATCTGGCGCGACACCGACGGCCGGGTGGACATCCTCGTCGCCGGGGTGGGCACCGGCGGAACCATTACGGGCGCCGGACAGGTGCTCAAGGAGCGCAAGCCGTCGGTCCGGGTGGTGGCCGTCGAGCCGGCTGCGTCGCCGGTGCTGTCCGGGGGGACCAAGGGGCCGCACCCAATCCAGGGCATCGGCGCGGGGTTCGTGCCCGAGATCCTCGACACCACGGTGTACGACGAGGTCATCGCGGTCCCGAACGAGGACGCCTTCACGATGGCCCGCCGCTCCGCGGTCGAGGAGGGCCTGCTCGTCGGGATCTCCTCCGGCGCGGCGCTGTGGGCCGCCGCGGAGGTCGCGCGGCGGCCCGAGAACGCCGAGAAACTGATCGTCGTCGTCATCCCCTCGTTTGGCGAGCGCTACCTCAGCACCCCCCTGTTCGCCGACCTGGCCGACTGACGGGGGCGGGGTGAGCCGTGAACCTCGCCCGTCTCCGCGCTGAGCTGGACTCGGTCCTCGCGCGCGACCCCGCGGCCCGCACGCGCTGGGAGGTTGCGCTCCTCTACTCCGGAGTGCACGCCGTGTGGGCGCATCGCGTGAGCCACTGGCTGTGGCGGAAAGGGGCCCGGTTTCCCGCGCGCGCCCTGTCGCAGCTGGCGCGTTCCGGCACCGGGATCGAGATCCACCCCGCGGCACGCCTCGGCGCGCGGCTGTTCATCGACCACGGATCCGGCGTGGTGATCGGCGAGACCGCCGAGGTGGGCGACGACGTGACCCTGTACCACGGGGTCACGTTGGGTGGGACCAGCACGGGGACGGGGAAGCGCCACCCGACGGTGGGTGACCGGGTCACCATCGGTGCCGGCGCCAAGATCCTCGGGCCGGTGAGCATCGGCAGCAGAAGCCGCATCGGTGCGAACGCCGTGCTGCTGCGCTCGGTCCCGGAGGGCTCCGTGGTCGTCGGAGTGCCCGGCCAGGTGATCTCCGCTGGTACGACGGCGAGCGGGGACGTGCGGCGTGACGAGACCCTGGAGCCGGACCCCGTGGGAGCCACGGTCAAGGCACTGCTGGCGCGTGTCGACAGCCTCGAGCAGCAGCTCACGGGCCACGTGCAGGAGCGACCGCTGCGTATGCCGGCCGTTGGGGTGTGGGAGCCCTCCGACTACTCCATCTAGTCCATCTAGCCGGTCAACTTCTCCGAACCCCGGTCCGGCCACACGCTCCGCCGACCAAGCACGCTGCCGAGCCGGTCCGACCCGTCCCCGCGTTACGACGCGACCGTGTGCGTGCCCGTCGTGGCGCGGGGTATGGAGCGATCGGTTGCCTCCGCCCGTGTACAGGAGGCGCACCGGCCGTCGAGGCCGGCACACGCCCCGATGACAGGACAAGAACGAGAGCGAGCTCACGACGCAATGGGCGGGCGGGTCCTCGACCATCACGCGCCGTTGGCGGGGACGCCCCAAGCGACGAGCACGAGGGAGCAAGGCATGGCCAAGAACGACAAGGACGGCAAGAACGTCCCGGGCAACCAGACCGCGGGCACGCCGGACGTCAGCGAGAGCGAGCTGGCCGGGATGAAGGTGGCCGATCTCCGCGAGCGCGCGAAGGACGAGGGGATCAGCGGTGCCTCGTCCATGCGCAAGGGCGAGCTGGTCGACGCGATCTCGGAGGCGCACCGCTCGGGCGAGGCTCGCGACGAGCCGGAGAGCGGGTGGACGGCGGGTGCCGAGGGCGACGCCGGTGCCGAGGGCGACGCCGGTCCCGAGGGCGGTCGCGTCCGGCGTGGGCCGGAGGCGTCGAAGTCGCTGAAGTACTCGCAGGAGATCACCTCGCCGGACGAGGAACCGGAGCGGGAGGGCCGCAGCCTCGCGACCACGAGCCACGAGGTCATTCGCCAGTGGGCCGAGGCCCGCGACGGGGTGCCGCCCACGGTGGCGGGCACCGAGCACGGTGACCACCTCGGTGTGCTCAGGTTCGACTTCGGCGGCGACAGCGAACCGCGGCTGCGGCACGTGTCCTGGGACGAGTGGTTCAAGACGTTCGACGAGCGCGGGCTGAACTTCCTCTACCAGGAGACGCGCAGCGACGGGCGGCAGAGCAACTTCTTCCGGATCGAGAACCCGCAGCGCGAAGACGCCTGACGTTCGCGGCCGGGGGTCGCGCCGACGCGCAGCGCCGAGTCAGTCTCCGTGGTACACCGCTTCGACGTTGTGGCCGTCGGGGTCCCGCAGGAACACCGCGTAGTAGCCCGGGTGGTATTCCGGCCACTCGCGCGGTGCGTGGAGCACCTCGGTGCCGGAGCCGACGGCAGCGTCGTGGACGGCGTCGACGGCGCGGCGGTCGGGGGCGCGGAAGGCGACGTGCAGTTCCCGGGACTCGGGTTCGGTGGCGGGCCCGAGCCAGAAGTCGGGGACCCTGCCGGCCCCGGTCAGACCGACGACGAAGGCGTCCGCGTGCGGGAACCGCAGCACCTCGCGTATCCCGATCGCCGCGAAGGTGTGCAGGTAGAATGCGAGGGACGCCTCGACGTCAACAACCTGCACACCCACGTGGTCCAGCACACGGCCAGGATAACGACGCGCGCTGCTAGTGGACCGTCGCGGTTTGCAGCTGGTCGACGTCCCGTGCCGTTTGACGGCCGTCCGGGACAGCCGCGTCCCGGTGAGCGGACCACGACAGCGAGGGTGCCGCCGACACAACGGCGGTCGCGCGCAGGCGGCGCGCCGCCCGCTCCACCGCCGCCAGCGCCCGCCGTTCCCGGCGTGTCCGGTCGGGGCTGTCGTCGTACCGCACGACGATGGTGCGGACAGCCAGCCCCACCCGGTCGAGCTCCAGCCGGTCGAGCTCCGGCCGGACACGAGCCGCGATCGCCGTCGCGTCGTCCCAGGTGGACGTGGTCGCGGCGGGCAGCGGGATGACCAGCATCAGCTGCCGCCCCTCACGTCGTGCCCGGTGGCCTGCACAGCGGACCACCGTGACGTCGTCCAGTCGGTCACGAAGGACGGCGATGACCGGCGAATCGACGCGACGGCGGGGACGCCGGCGAGCGAACCACGGCCGGGGGGAGCTGCCGCGGCGGTCAGGGTGGGTATTGCTGCCGGGCGCGTGGAGCACGTCGCGAAGACGGTCGACCGAAGGGGCGAGCAGAGGCATCTGGGACTCCGGAGGTGGTGGCGGTCCGCGGTTGCTTACGAGTCCAGAGTGACGAATCCTGGTTCGTATGTCAAGCCCCTGGGTGCCCCCCGACTCGGCTCACCGCGCGCGGCGCCCTGCGGCCGTCACGCCGAACACCCGCAACAGCGCGCCGACTTCCTTGTGCTTCTCGAGCGGGTGCCGGAACGGGCCATGGGGATCCACCGCGTAGCTGTTCCGGCGTCCGACGCGGGTCACCTGCAGGTACCCGTCGCGGGCCAAGTCCGCCACGATCTTCTGCGTCGCACGCTCCGTGATGCCGACGCGCGCAGCGACCTCCCGAAGCGGCAGGTTCGGCTCTGCCGCCAGGCACAGCAGCACGTGCGCGTGGTTGGTGAGAAACGTCCAGCGCGGGCGCTCCGGGGAATCGGGCGTGGCGCGAGAACTCGGCACGGAACCACGGTATCGGGCGGAACGCGGTATCGGGCGCGTCGGCGTTCCCGCGTCGGCAGCATCGCGAGCCCGACGGGCTTGTGGCGAACCTGGGTCACCGGCGACGCCGGCCGAGCTTGGCTGCCTCCTCCACCCACAGGATCGTGGAAGCAACGGCGGCACACACGGCCCATTGGGCTCCGGTGAGAGCGGTGGTGTCGAACACCCGCTGCAGCAGCGGGACGTGGACCGCGAGCACCTGGAGCACGAGCACGGCGGCCAAGGACAACCACAGCACCCGGTTGGTGAACAGGTGCCGGGTGAACACGGTCGTCCGCTCCGCCCGGGCGTTGAGCGCATTGAAGAACTGGAACAGCACGAACGTGGTGAACGCCATGGTCGCCGCGACTCGCTCCAACCAGACGTCGCGCGCGAGCGCGAGCACGGCGAGCGTCCCGGTGGCCATCACGAGCCCCGCGCGCAGCAGCCGCAGCAGCCGGCCGCGAGACAGGATGCGCTCCCCCTGCCGTCGCGGCGGTTCGTCCATGATCCGGGTTCGCGCCGGGTCGACGCCGAGGGCCATCGCCGGTGGACCGTCCATGATGATGTTCACCCACAGGACCTGGACGGCGGACAGCGGGGCGGGCAGACCGGCCACCGAGGCGCCGAGGAACGTCAGGATCGCGCCCATGTTCGTGGACAGCTGGAAGCGGACGAACTTGATGACGTTGTCGTAGATCGCCCGGCCCTCGTGCACCGCCCGAACGATCGTCGCGAAGTTGTCGTCGGCCAGAATCATGTCGCCGGCTTCCTTGGTCACCTCGGTGCCGGTGATCCCCATCGCGACGCCGATGTGCGCTGAGCGCAGCGCGGCCGCGTCGTTGACGCCGTCCCCCGTCATCGCGACGACGTGCCCGCGTGCGGTGAGGGCCCGCACGATGGCCACCTTGTGCTCGGGGGCGACGCGGGCGAAGACGCCGATGCCGTCGATGCGCTGCGCGAGCTCGTC
>DATGDX010000392.1:0-4132 GCA_035310665.1 Mycobacteriales bacterium
GACGAGCTCGCCGTGCCCCTCCGAACCGCCCGCGACGCCGCCGCCGCGCTCGCGGCGACGGGGCGGACGGCGCAGGCAACCGTGGACCACCTGGCGCTGTGGCTGGCGGTGCTCGTCGGCGCGCTGCCGGTCGTCGTCGCGCTGGCCGTCTGGCTGCCCCGGCGGCTGCGGTGGGTGCGTGAGGCGCGGGCGGTCACCCGGTTGCAGGCGACCGGCGGGCTCGAACTGCTCGCCTGGCGCGCGCTGGTGAACCGGCCGTTGCGGGTCCTCGCCCGCGCGGGGGTCCGTGACCCCGCGGGCGCGCTGCGCGCTGGTGACGCGGGTGCCGTCGCCCGGCTGGCGGCGCTCGAGTTGTCCGCAGTCGGGCTGCGGCTCCCCGCCACCGGCGGGCTGCCACCCCCGCGCTGACCACCACCGCGCTGACCACCGCCGGGAGCTCACGACCCGGGCGCCCGCCCTCGCCCGGTGAGGGCGGGCGCGAGGGAGTTCGCGGACAGTGACGACGCCCGCGGGGCGCCGAGCGCCGCGGCGGCGTCGAGGATTCCGGTGCCGAACTCGGGGTCCGGTCCGGGCGCCCCGGCATCCTGGGCCGTCGCCCGAAGCCGATTGATGATCTGATCCGCAGTCCAGGACGGGTAGCGGGCCCGGACCAGCGTGGCGATGCCGGACGCGAGCGGCGCGGCGAACGAGGTGCCGCTCCTGGTGTCGTACGCCTCCGCGTACGGCGCGTCCGTGTCCAGCGTCGTCGAAACGATCCGCCGCCCCGGCGCCACGACGTCGATCCACGCGCCCCGCGTCGAGAAGTCCGCCACGTCCCCGTGCTCGTCCGTGGCCCCGACGGCGAGCACCTCGGGGTAGGCGGCGGGGTAGTAGGCCGCCTCGACGCCGCTGTTGCCCGCCGCGGCGACGACAAGCACGCCGTGCGACCGGGCGTACTGCACCGCCGCGTGCAGCGCGGCGGACGGGCTGGGGTCGCCCAGCGACAGGTTGATGATCTCAGCGCCGTGGTCGACCGCCCACTGGATCCCGGCGCTCACGTGCACGTCGTCGCCCCACCCGCTCGCGTCGAGGGCCTTGACTGGGATGATCCGAGCGGTCCAGGCAGCGCCCGCGATCCCCACGTGGTTGTCGGTGGTCGCCGCCGCGGCGCCGGCGACCACCGTCCCGTGCCCGTTGTCGTCCTGCGGCGGCGTCCGCCCCCCCGTCCAGGCGTTGTAGCCGGGCGCGATGCGACCGGCGAGGTCGGGCGTGTCGAGGTCGACGCCGGTGTCGACGACGGCGATGTCGATGGTCGGCGACCCCCGCCCGATGTCCCAAGCCTCGGGCAGCCGCAGCAGCGACAGGTACCGGCGTTGCCGCTTGAACCGCGGGTCGTCCGGCTTGGCCAGCGCCCGCCGCCGGTAGTTCGGTTCGACCGTCGCCACCGCGGGATCGGCCGCGAGACGGCGGCGCAGCGCCTCGGCCCGGCCCGGTGCTCGCACGGCGACGTAGCCCGTCCTCGACGGGGGACCGAGCACCGTCGCGCCGTCACGTGCCAGCACCGTGTGGGCGCGTCGGGGCGCGACGCCTGGTCGGAACCGGACGAGCAGGGTGTCGGGATCGGCGGCCGCGCGACCCGTCGCCGCTTCCGCGGGCTTGGGTGCCGGCCCGGTGGGGGCGGCCAGCGCGCCGGCGAGGGTGACGAGCAGTGCGGACGTGAGCACGGACAGACGGCGCGAGATCATGGCGATCCGTTCGAGGCGAAGCCGGCGTTCGCCACGAACCGTAGTTGTGCAGGGACTACTCGCGCAGCCGGATGTCCGGATCGTTATCGAATGCACGGTTGGAGTGCGGCCGGCAGCGGTCGCTGGAACACTCGCGAGCGTGGTCGAGTGCGGGGCGGACGTCGCGATCCGGGTTCTCGGGCGACCCGGAGACCTGGGCTGGGTGGTGATGGCGCACGGGGAGATGTACGCCGCCGAGTTCGGGTGGGACACCTCGTTCGAGGCGTTGGTGGCGCGGATCGTCGCCGACTACGCCGCCACCCGGCGGCCCGCGCGCGAGGAGGCCTGGGTTGCCGAGCTGGGCGGGCAGCGGGTCGGCTGCGTGTTCTGCGTCCGCCGGGACGACGCCAGCGCGCAGCTGCGCCTGCTGCTCGTCCACCCCGCCGCTCGCGGTCTCGGGGTCGGCACCCGCTTGGTCGACCGGTGCGTGCGCTTCGCGCGGGACGCGGGATACCGGCAGCTCGTCCTGTGGACCGACGAGCACCTCGCGGTGGCTCGCCGCATCTACCTGGCTGCCGGGTTCCGGCTCGTCGCGGCGGAGCCGCACCACGACTTCGGCATGGACCTGGTCGGTCAGACGTACGCCCTGGACCTCACCGCCGCCCGCGTCGCCCCGGAGGAGGCTCACGCGCGTCCTCCGGCAGCCGACTCCCGCTGAACCGGCGCCGACGCGGCGGGGACTCCCGGCATCCCCTGCCATCCCCCGCCAACCCCGCGATGACCGGCGAGGGTCCTGAAAATGCTGCGCCGCAGAACGTGCAAGAACACGCGTTCCAGGACCGGGACCAAAGCCGCGAGTCAGCCGAAAAAAGGGCGAGTCTTCCGCCAGGTTGTGCGCCGGTCGCAATAAGGCGCCCTTGACCGGTCGAAATACCAGGGTTGACGCGGGCGCAGGAGGATGCCAGCGTCAAGGACGGGCCGAAATCGGCGGGACCCGGTTACCCGTAACGGGTTGCACGTGATGCCCTGCGTGCGCGCGGCAAGGGCTCGGCGGGTGGTCGGCGGGGTGTATTCGGAATTCGGGGCCGACCGCTTCCGCATTCGCGCACGCCGGCGGCCAGGAGTGCTCGCCCGAGCGTGGAGGACGCACATGACAGACGTATCGACGCGCGCCGTCGTACCGGCGCAGGGCACATCTCCGGAACTCACTCTGACTCCAGGACTCCAGAGCCACCGGAAAACCCGCTGCGGCCGGGGCATCGCCTCGCGCCGTTCCAGGCGGACCTGCACCCGCCGCAGGCGCATCGGCTCTCCGCCGACCGGTTGCACGAGCTCGACATCGCGCAGACACGCATCCGTGTGCACCCGGATCTGCCCCCGGTTCCCGTCTGGGGCTACGGCTTCTACGGTCAGGTGACCTCGCCCGGTCCGTTGCTCGAGGTGCCGGCGGGCCGGCGGACGATGGTCCGCTGGCGCAACCGGTTGCCGGCCTCGGTGCACCCGAACGACCCCAGGCGACCAGGTGCCGCGCTGCCGTTCGGCACTGCCGTGGTGCAAGACGATCCCAACGACAACGATTCGGTGCAGAACCACCTCGGATCCGAGGGGGGTCTGCCGGAAGACACATCGATGGCGCCGGTCGGGTGGACGTCGGTCCACCTGCACGGCGGGCACTCGAACCCTGACTCGGACGGCTGGCCGGACAACATGCAGCCGACCGGCGGCAGCCAACTCGCCGGGTACGACAACACCTACGACAACGCCGAGCTCGGGCTGGACAAGGTCGGGGCATTCCTCTGGTACCACGACCACGCGATGAACGGGACGCGCTACCACGTTTTCGCCGGGCTCGCCGGCGGCTACCTCGTGCGTGACCCGCGGGAGCGTCGGCTCGGCCTGCCGACGGCAGCCGACGAGGGCGAGGCCGTGCTCGTTCTCCAGGACCGCAACCTCGACGTGACCGACGGCACGCTCCGCCTGTTGCACAAGACGACCAGGGACACTGCCGAGTTCTTCGGTCCGCTGACCCTCGTGGACGGCAAGCTGTGGCCGCGGATGCGGCTGCGCCCGGACGTCTATCGGCTGCGGCTGCTCAACGGATCCAACGCCCGCGCCTACCGGCTGCACCTGGTGACCGTCGAGCCGGGCGCGAACGGCCCGGTCGTCACACCACACCACGACCGCGTGCTCGTCATCGGGACGGACGGCGGGCTGCTGTGGCGAGCCTGGCAGCTCGCTGACAACGAGGCGTTGACGATGGCGCCGGCCGAGCGGTTCGAAGTCCTGGTCGACCTCACCGGGCTCCCGCGCGGTGCTCAGCTGTACGTCGTGAACTCGGCCCAGGCACCGTTCGGTGGCGAGGGCCCGCCGGACCTGGTCAGCCTGATGCAGAACGGCGACCGTCCCGGCCGCAACCCCTACCCCTGTTC
>DATGDX010000393.1:0-7374 GCA_035310665.1 Mycobacteriales bacterium
CCTCGTCGGCGAGGGGCGGCTACGCGCGCTGCTCGCGGCGGCCGACGACAGCGCCGAGCTCGCGGTCGAGCTGGAGCGGTTGCTCGGCACCCCCTGGGACCAGGAGTTGGAGGTCTACCGGCACGCCGGCGAGGGTGCCCCGGTCCGGTGGCTGCACCAGGTGGGGTGAGTCGGGCAGGGGGGCGGGTGGCCGCGCGCCCGCTGGAACAGCGCCGCGTGGGCGGCGAGGTCACGCGGGCACGCCCGCCCGGTGGACGTAGGCGACGGCGTCGGCGACGGTGGTGAGCGCCTTGAGGTCCTCGTCGGGGATGCGGATCCCGAACCGTTGCTCCGCCCCGACCACGATCTCGATCATCGACAGCGAGTCGACGTCGAGGTCGTCCACGAACGACGTGTCGCGGTGCACGTCCGCCGCCGGAACGCCGGTGACCGCCTCGACGATCTCGGCGAGTCCCCGAAGGATCTCCTGCTGCTCCATCCCCCTGCTCCTGTCCCTCGGCCCGCCCGCCCCGCCACCCCTCCACCCTGCCCCAGCGGAGGGCGTGCCCACCGGCGTTCGCGAAGATGACCACGAGCGATGCACTCGACCCCACCGTCGATCGGGCATCCTCGCCGCGTGGACCCCGTGGCGGCGTTGGAGCGCATCGCGTACCTGCTCGAGCGTGCCCAGGAGCCGACGCACCGCGTCCGCGCCTTCCGCACCGCGGCCGCCGTCGTCCGCGCGCTGCCGCCCGAGGAGGTGCGCCGGCGCGCCGACGCGGGAACGCTGACCGAGCTCAAGGGCATCGGCGCGGTCACGGCCCGGACGGTCGGTGAGGCGCTGGCCGGCGAGGTCCCGGTCTACCTGCGGCGGCTGGAGGCCGTCGAGACGCACGCGCCGGGCGAGCTCGCGGCGCGGTTGCGCAGCGCGCTGCGGGGCGACCTGCACACCCACTCCGACTGGAGCGACGGGGGCTCCCCGATCGAGGACATGGCTCGGGCGGCGCGCGAGCTGGGACACGAGTACGTCGCGCTGACCGACCACTCACCGCGCCTGACCGTCGCCCGCGGGCTGTCCGCCGACCGGCTGCGCGCCCAACTCGACGTCGTCGCCCGGCTCAACGAGCAGGTCGCCCCGTTCCGGATCCTGTCCGGGATCGAGGTCGACATCCTCGAGGACGGCTCGCTCGACCAGGACCCGGCGCTGCTCGCCCGCCTCGACATCGTCGTCGCGAGCGTGCACTCGAAGTTGCGGATGCCGGCCGAGGAGATGACCTCGCGGATGGTCGCGGGCATCGCCAACCCGCACACCGACGTCCTCGGTCACTGCACCGGGCGGATCCGGGTGGGACGCGGGCGGCCCGAGTCGCAGTTCGACCCGGAGGTCGTGTTCGAGGCCTGCCGGCGGTTCGGGGTCGCGGTCGAGGTGAACTCCCGGCCCGAGCGGCTCGACCCCCCCAAACGGCTGCTCCGCCTGGCGGTCGAGGCGGGCTGCCGGCTGGCGGTGGACACCGACGCGCACGCGCCGGGACAGCTGGAGTGGCTCGGCTACGGCTGCGAGCGCGCCGCCGCGTGCGGTGCGGAGGTGGACGCGGTCGTCAACACCTGGCCGCTGGGCCGGCTGCTCGACTGGGCCCGGCGGGAGCGCTGAGCCGCCCCGCGTTCACTCGTGGTCGCCGGTGCGCTGGGCGGGGAGCAGCTCGGAGATCGGGAGCGTGAGGACCTCGGTGAGGGTCTGGTCCACGGCGTCGGCGACGAGCAGGGCGCAGGCCGCGTCCTGGCAGAGCGTGAGCACGCGGTCGAGGTCGTCGTCGAGCGGCAGCGGCGCGCACGTCGGGCACTGGCGGCCCAGGCCCTCCGCGGCGCTGCGGCGCAGCATCAGCCACAGCCGGCGGCGGGCGGTGAGCACCGCGGCCTGCCACGCCTCGGTCCGCGCCGTTTCGACGAGCGACTCGTCGAGGCGCCACGCGAGCGCGGCCAGCCGCTGGTAGGTCCCGTCCGCCGCGGGATCGTGGCAGCGGGTCGAGAGCAGCGGCAGCGCGTCCAGCAACCGCTTGACGGCGCTGCCGTGCGGGCCGAGGTCGGGCTCGTCGAACCGCTGCACGGGGAAGACGACCCGCCACGGCGCGAGCAGCGCGGCGTGCTCGACGCGGGTGAGGATGGGACGGGCGAACGACCCGGCGATCGCGTCCCGCACGCTCTTGAGCGCCACGACCGTCACCGCGGGGTCGACCGTGATGAAGTCCCGGTCGCCGGCGAGGTCGTCGGCGAACAGGTCGCCGACCGCCTCGAACGCGTTCAGCACGTCGAGGATCAGGGGGCTGTCCGGCTCCAGCGAACGCGCGCGGGCCTCCGCGACGTACGCCGTGTTGCGCCACGCCGCCGCCAGCCGCGGCAGGTCGCGGTCGCCGATGTGCGGCAGCTGGGAGAGCACGCCCATGATCTCGGGCAGGTTCGGGTGCTGCTCGATCGACCTGATCGTCGGTCTCCGCCTCGCCATCACGACGCACCTTAGATCACAACTCGTATCCGTCCGGTCACTCTTATCGTCGGCCGGGACACGAGGTTCGTAATGACGGCGATGGGGCATTGCGGCGAGCCAGCGGCGGCGTGCGCGGATGGCCCGTCGGAACCGGTCAGGCGGCGGACCGGGCCGCGCGGGGGCCGCGGCAGGGGCCGCGGGGCGCGCTAGAAGCGCTCGTGCTCCACGCGCCCGCCCAGGGTCTGCCACACGTCGTTGATGTTCGTGAACTCGCGGCCGGACGGGAGCCGCTTGAGCGTGGCCACCACGGCGTCCGGGGCGTCGGCCTCGATCGCGCGGTCGATGAGCATCTCGCGCACGGCCGGGTAGACCGTCTTGCCGAGGTAGCTGGCCAACTCGGCCCGGCACTCGACGTCGTCGCGCCCCATCCCCGGCGGCGTTCCCCCCGCCAGCGTCCCCGACGGGTCGCGGTCGACGTCCGGCTCGCCCTCGGCGGACGGCTCGCTCTGGCGCCACTCCTCGGCGCGCGTCTGCCGCCCCGCACGCTGCAGGCCCTCGGTCTCGGCCGCCAGCGTGTCGTCGAGCCGGGGACCGTGCTTGTCGCTGCCGCGCTCCACGTCGCCTCCTGCGTCGTCGCTCCTGTCCCGGCGTACCCGCTGTCCCGCCGCCGACACGGCGCGCGCTCCCGTTGCCGCCGGACGCGCCCGTCACACGGCTGCCGCCGGTGTGCCCCGGGCTACTCCTGGCCCTGCGACGCCTCGGTCGACTCGGCGGCCGGCGCCGCGCGCGCGGCCGTGACGTCGAGCAGCAGGTAGCGCTCGAGGGCCTCGCGCGGTGCCTCGGTCTTGACCTCGCCGCGCCGGGCCAGCTCGGTGAGGACCGCGAGCGTGATCGACGCGGCGTCCACCGCGAAGTGGCGGCGCAACGCGGCGCGGGTGTCGGAGCGGCCGAACCCGTCGGTGCCGAGCGAGGCCCAGTCGCCGGGGACCCACGGCGCGATCTGGTCCGGCACCGCGCGCATCCAGTCGGAGACCGCGACGAACGGGCCGGGGGCTCCGGACAGCGCCGCGGTGACGTAGGGCGTGCGCGGCGACTCGTCCGGGTGCAGCCGGGCGTGCTCGGTCGCGGCGACCGCGTCCCGGCGCAGCTCGTTCCACGAGGTCACCGACCACACGTCGGCGGCGACGCCCCAGTCCTCGGCGAGCAGGTGCTGCGCCTCGAGCGCCCAGCGCAGCGCCGGCCCGGACGCGAGCACCTGGGCTTGTGGCGGGTGGCCGTTGCCTGGCACGTCCGGCGCGGTCGCGTACCGGTAGATCCCCCGGATCACGCCCTCGCGCAGGTTCGGCAGGTCCGGCTCAGCGGGTTGCTGGTAGGGCTCGTTGTAGACGCTGAGGTAGTAGAAGACGTCCTCCGCGTCCTCGCCGTACATCCGCCGCAGCGCGTCCTCGACGATGAGCCCGAGCTCGAACCCGAACGCGGGGTCGTACGCGACGCACGCCGGGTTGGTCGCGGCGAGCAGCATCGAGTGCCCGTCCTGGTGTTGGGTGCCCTCGCCGTTGAGCGTGGTCCGGCCGGCGGTCGCGCCGACGAGGAAGCCGCGTCCCCGCTGGTCGGCGAACGACCAGATGAGGTCGCCGACCCGCTGGAAGCCGAACATCGAGTAGAAGATGAAGATCGGGATCATGTGCTCGCCGTGCGTGGCGTACGACGTCCCCGCCGCCGTCGTCGACGCCATCCCGCCCGCCTCGCTGATCCCCTCGTGCAGGATCTGGCCGTCGGTCGCCTCCCGGTAGGACAGCAGCAGGTCCCGGTCCACCGGGTCGTAGGTCTGCCCGTGCGGGGAGTAGATCTTGGCGGTGGGGAACAGCGAGTCCATCCCGAACGTCCGGGCCTCGTCCGGGATGATCGGCACGAACCGGCGGCCCAGCGCCGGGTCCTTCATCAGCTCCTTGAACAACCGCACCAGCGCCATCGTGGTCGCGACCGGCTGCCGGCCGGACCCGCGGCGGACGACGTCGTACGGCGACTTCTGCCCTGGCTCGCCCCCCGGCTCGCCGGACCCCGGTTCGCCGGACGGGACGGGGAGGGGGAGCGGCCTCGCCCGGACGACCCGCTGCGGCAGGAAGCCGCCGAGGGCGCGCCGCCGCTCGCGCATGTACTGGATCTCGTCCGAGTCCGGGCCGGGGTGGTAGTACGGCGGCACCTCCGCCTGCAGCGCCTCGTCCGGGATCGGCAGGTAGAGGCGGTCGCGGAACGCCTTGAGATCCGCCTTGGTCAGCTTCTTCATCTGGTGGGTGGCGTTGCGGCCCTCGAACGCGGGTCCCAGCGTCCAGCCCTTGATGGTCTTGGCGAGGATGACGGTCGGCTGGCCGACGTGCTCCCGCGCCGCCCGGAACGCCGCGTAGATCTTGCGGTAGTCGTGCCCGCCCCGCGAGAGCTTGCGCAGCTCGTCGTCGGTCAGGTGCTCGACCAGCCGGCGCAGCCGCGGGTCGTCGCCGAAGAAGTGCTGGCGGATGTAGGCGCCGGACTCGACGCTGTAGGTCTGGAACTGCCCGTCCGGCGTGGAGTTCATCTTGTTGACGAGCACCCCGTCGGTGTCCGAGGCGAGCAGCGGGTCCCAGTCGCGCCCCCAGATGACCTTGATGACGTTCCACCCGGCGCCGCGGAACATCGCCTCCAGCTCTTGGATGACCTTCCCGTTGCCGCGCACCGGCCCGTCGAGGCGCTGCAGGTTGCAGTTCACGACGAACGTGAGGTTGTCGAGCTCCTCCCGCGCGGCGATCCCGATCGCGCCCACGGCCTCCGGCTCGTCCATCTCCCCGTCGCCGAGGAACGCCCAGACGTGCGAGCGGCTGGTGTCCTTGATCTGGCGGGCGTGCAGGTACTTGTTGAACCGTGCCTGGTAGATCGCGTTGATCGCCCCGAGCCCCATCGACACCGTGGGGAACTCCCAGAAGTCCGGCAAAACGCGCGGGTGCGGGTAGCTCGGCAGCCCGCCGCCCGGGTGCGACAGCTCTTGGCGGAACCCGTCGAGATGGTGATCGGTCAGCCGCCCCTCGAGGTAAGCGCGGGCGTAGATGCCGGGGGAGGCGTGGCCCTGGAAGAACAGCTGGTCGCCGGACTCGCCGCCCTCCTTGCCGCGGAAGAAGTGGTTGAAGCCCACCTCGTAGAGGGCCGCGCTGCTCGCGTAGGTCGCGATGTGGCCGCCGACCTCGAGCCCCGCGCGGTTCGCGCGGCTCACCATGATCGCGGCATTCCAGCGGACGAAGGCACGGATGCGCCGCTCGACGTGCTCGTCGCCGGGGAACCACGGCTCCCGCTCGGGCGGGATCGTGTTGATGTAGTCGGTGGCCCGGAGGCCGGGCACGCCGACCTGGTGCTCGCGGGCCCGCTCCAGCAGCTTGAGCATCAGGTAGCGGGCGCGGCCGCGGCCCCGGACGTTCACGACCTCGTCGAGCGATTCCAGCCACTCCGCGGTCTCGGCCGGGTCGATGTCCGGGAGCTGGCTCGGCAGCCCCTCGTGGATGATCGGGAATCGCTCACGTCCGGGACCCACGCTGGTCGTCCTCGCGTCCGTCGTCGAAGTGCCTGCTACGCCCCATCGTCGTACCGCCGACCGCAATCGTCACCTCTACCGACAGGTAACCGGATCAGCAGTGGCCTTCGGCCCTGCCGCGGCCGACCTCGGTCTGGCAGCGTCACCCACGGACGGCGACCCTGCCGAGGAAGCTGCCGAGGAGGCCGTCATGTGGGCGAGCGTGGGCGACCGGCTGGTCGTCAAGGGCCACCACCAGGGTGAGCCGGATCGGGACGCGGAGATCCTCGAGGTCCGCGGCGGGGACGGGGCGCCACCGTTCCTCGTCCAGTGGTCCGACGACGGGCACGTCGGGCTCGTCTTCCCGGGCCCGGACGCGGTCGTAGACCACTGCACCGCGGGCAGCGCCTCCTGACCGTCGCCTCCCGACGGGCACCGGCTGCCCGTCACCGCGCCGGGGGCGCTCCCGTGCCTGCCGGACGCGGCGTGTTTGCGTGCTCCGGGTCTTGACCCCCCCGCCGCTGCCGATAGAGCCCAGAAGCGGCCGCGGTGGCCGCGGACAGCCGGTGGTGAGAGGTGGCGCGTGAAACCGGGGCTCGTGCGTCCGAGCGGGGTCGAGCGGACCTTCGGCGAGGACGAGATCATCGTCACGAAGACCGATCCGAGGGGCGTCATCACCTACGCCAACCGGGTGTTCCTGCGGGTGTCGGCGTACGACGAACCCGACGTGATCGGGCAGCCGCACAACCTGATTCGGCACCCGGGCATGCCGCGCACGGTGTTCCAGCTGCTCTGGGACACGATTCGCGGCGGACGCGAGATGTTCGCCTACATCGTCAATTTCGCCGCCGACGGCGCCCACTACTGGGTCTTCGCCCACGTGACGCCGTCGTTCGGCCCCGCCGGCCGCATCGTCGGCTCACTCCAACCGGCGGTCGCCTGATCGGTCCGCGGTGCGCGCGGCAGAGGCGATCTACGCGCGGCTGCGGGCGGAGGAGGCGCGGCACCAGCGAGTGGCCGACGCTCTCGAGGCGTCGTCCCGCCTGCTGCGCGACCTCCTCGCCGAGCGCGGGCAGACCTACGACGAGTTCGTCTGGTCGCTCGCCGGCGGGGCGAACGCCCGCGGCCCGCGGCGCGTCGCATGAGCCCGCGCTCGCGCGCGACGGGCTCCGCGGACGGCTCCCGGGTCGGCCCGGAGGTCGGCGACCCGCACGCCGAACTGGCGGATCACCGCCGCGCGATCGCCGCGATCGCCGAGTTCTGCGACCGGGTCGCCCGCGGAGACCTCGAGGCCCGCGTGCCCCCACTGCCCGGCCCCGCCGACCTGCACCGGGTGCGTGCCGGGTTGAACCACCTCGCGGACCTCACGGACGCGTTC
>DATGDX010000394.1:0-3223 GCA_035310665.1 Mycobacteriales bacterium
CTGGCCCCACCGGCGGGCGTACGTCATGCCGGCACGAAGTCGGGGGAGTTCGTCTGCTGCCCATTCTTCGGGCGGACCCGGCGGTCTTTGATCGGCGCGGGGTTCTCGGGTGGGGCAAGGGCCGAAGAGCGCAGCGTGCCCTTGCCGCACCCGAGGTTGTCGTGCGGACCCTTGCGGGCGTCGGGGCCGCCGGTGAGGTGCCCGGTCAGCTGCCGGCGGCGCGGCGGGCGCGGGTGTGGGCGAGCCGGTAGCTGGTGGTGCCGGTCTCGATGATGTGCCCGCCGAAGGTGAGCCGGTCGACGATCGCGGCGCACAGCCGCGGGTCGATGAAGGTCTTCGTCCACCGGCTGAACGGCTCGTTCGAGGCGACCGCCACACTTGATCGTTCTTCGCGTTCGGTGAGGACCTGGAACAGCAGCTCGGCGCCGCGCCGGTCCAGTTCCAGGTAGCCGAGTTCGTCCAGGCAGAGCAGGTCGATGCGGCCGTAGCGGGCGATGGTGCGGGCCAGGGCGCGTTCGTCGGCGGCCTCGACGAGTTCGTTGACCAGCCGGGCGGTGTGGATGTAGCGGACCCGGTGGCCGGCCTCGGCCGCGGCGACGCCCAGCCCGATGAGCAGGTGGGTTTTCCCGGTGCCGGAGTCGCCGATCAAACACAGGGGTTCGCCGGCGGCCACCCACGCGCCGGTGGCCAGGGTGTTGACGACCGCGGGGCTGACCGCGGGGTTGAACGTGTAGTCGAAGCCGGCCAGCCGCTTGTCGACCGGGAAGCCGGCCTCGCGCACCCGCCGGTCGCGGCGGCGGGCGTCGCGCTCGTCGACCTCGGCGAGCAGCAGCTCGGCCAGAAACGCCCGGTAGGACAGCTGGTCGCGGGCCGCGGCGTCGGCGAGGTCGGTGAACCGGGCCCGCAGGGTGGGCAGCCGCAGCCCGCGACAGGCGGACTCGATCGCCGCCTCGGCGGCCTGCTCGGTCATCGCCCGCCGGGCCGGGCTCACCGTCGGCTCCCGTCCGCGGCGGCGCCCGCGCCGTCGTTGGTCCCGTCCCCGCCGCTGGGCCCGTCGTGCCCGGGGTGGTGCAGCAGCTGGTCGTAGCCGGCGACCGAGGGCAGCGGCCGGGTGTCCGGTGGCAGCTCGCGCAGCCGCCGCTCGGTCAGGCTGACCACCTCCGCGGCGGCCGGGGGCGGCCCCGGCGGCGGGGACGGCCGGTCGCCGGCGGCACGCGCGTCGGCGGCCCGGCGGGCCTCCACCGCGACCACGTCCGGGCCGCTCGCCCCGACCGCCAACGCCGCCTCGATGCCGGCGACGACGTCGGCGGGCGGCAGCTGGCGGTGCAGCAGCAGCACCTCGATCAGCGCCCGGGTGCCGCCCGCGTCGCCGAGTCGGGCGCGGGCGGCGGCCCAGAACGCGTCGTGCGCGGCGGTGAACGCGCCGGCACCGCGGGCCTGCGTCAACGCGGTCGCGCCGGGCAACGCGCCCGGCTTGACCTTGAGCACCTCCAGGTAGTGGTCCAGCTGCAGGGACCGGGAGCCGCGGGCGGTGGCCCGCTCGTGCCGGGCCACCTCGACCCGCCCGTCGAAGACCACCACCTCGCTCGCGGACAGCGCGACGGAGACCCGCCGGCCGCTCAGCCGGGCGGGCACCGAGTACAGGCACTGGCGCACGCTGATCTGGGCGTAGCGGTCCACGCGGGGGCTCAGGTGCAGCGCCACGTCGAACGGCTCCGCCGGCAGCGGGCGCAGCGCCGGCCGCTCCACCGCGAAGTCGTGGCCCACGCTCATCATCCGGGCGCCGATGCGCCGGGCGTCATCGACGTCGTCCGCGGCGGCCAGCCGGGCGTTGAGCTCGGCCAGCGAGGCCACCGCGGGCACCGGCACCAGGTGGGTGCGCCGAAACCGGCCGCCCTCGCCCTCCACCCCGCCCTTCTCGTGCGCCCCCTCCCTGCCCGGTCGGCAGTAGAAGGCGTCGAACCCGTAGGTAGAGCGAAACGCCACCCAGCGGGCCGACTCCACCCGGTTGCGGCCGAACAGCACCCGGGACACCGCGCTCTTCAGCTTGGCGTAGCGGATCTTGTCTGCGGGCACCCCACCCAACCGGGAAAACGCGTACACGTGCCCCTCCAGGAACGCCTCCTGCCCCTGGGTGGCGAACACCCGGTGCACCGCCCGCCCCGAGTAGGACAGCCGCAGCGTGAACAGGAACACCCTCGTGCGCACCCCGACCAGATCGATCCACAGGTCGGCGAAGTCGACCTCGGCCTGCGCCCCCGGCTCGTAGCTCTGCGGCACGAACGCCTCCCGCACCGTCCGCCCCGCCTCCGCCAGAATCTCCGGCCGGCGGCGGGCCACGTAATCGCGCACCGTCGAATAGCTCAGCCCGCTCATCTGGTGCTCGTCGACCAGCCGGGCCCACACCCGCCGCGCGGTGTGCCGCTGCTTGCGCGGCGCGTCCAGGTCCGCCCGCAACATCCCGTCGATCAACACCCGGGCCGGGTCCAGCTTCGGCGCCGCCCGCACCGGCGCCCGCCGCGGCGGCGGCACCGCCGACGCCAACGCCCGGCGCACGGTCCGCCGATGCGTGCCATGCCGTCGCGCCAACGCGCGCACCGACAGCCCCTCCCGCCGGGCATCCCGGCGGATCGCCTCGAACAGCTCCACCCGCGACCTCGCCGCCACCGCCCCACCCCCTCCCACCGCCGCGGACACCCGCGACGACGCTCGAGGTGGAGCCAACGTGAACCGTCACCGCCCCGGCGACGGCGGGTGGGGCCAAATCAGGCCGTCACACGATCATGACCCGGTCTTGGAGTGGGGCCAGATGAAACCGTCACGGTGGGGCCACTTCACGTTGGCATAGCCAAGGAGGCTCTCTGAGCTACCCGGGTGCTGCCTCCTACTTGACGTCGTGTCTACAGCGACGACTACCTGCAGCTGGGCTCGGAGCTAGGGCGGAGCCGTCGGAGCGTTCTGGGGTGTGTCTGCCGGCGAAGTATTGCGGTACCGCAATACTTCGCGACTCCGGTCGATACCGGGATATGTCGGTAGCGTGTGCGTGGGCATGCTGCCGGGCGACCAGCTACGCCCAAGAACACCCGGGCAGGTAGGCGCGCGACTCGCCGATGGAGCTAGCAATCCACCATGCGACCGGCTGAGTGCGCCACACTGATCGATCGTGACGAAGATCGTGACGGTGGCTGCCTACAAGGGGGGAGTGGGTAAGACCACGCTCGCT
>DATGDX010000395.1:0-7622 GCA_035310665.1 Mycobacteriales bacterium
GCGCGTGACGATGCGGACCAGCTCTTCGGCGGGGTCCGCGCCGTAGTGCTCGGCCCAGCCCGCGAGCTCACCGCGGACGGCCTCGGTGGGCAGGTCGCGGAGCCGGTCGAGGAGCACGTGGAAGGGCAGGTCGAACCCCCCAGTCAGCGGGAGGCGGTAGCCGTGCTCGGGCAGCAGCTGTTGCAGCGCCCAGGTGCCGAGCGGGGTGAGCCTGGCCGCCGGGCTGTCGAGGTCGCTGTCGGGGTCGCTGTCGAGGTCGATGTCGAGCTCGACGATGCCGAGCAGCGCCAGCCGGCGGCACAGGTGCCGTACCTCGCGCGCCACGCAGGAGCGGTGGAACTCGTTGGCCCGGTCGGACAACGGGGCGGTGTCGTAGGTGTGCGTGCAGCGGTGCCATCCCAGCTGGTCGAGCTCCGCCAGCGGCATCTCGCCGAACTCGTAGAGCGCGGCGAGCAGGGCGGGCAGCATCCGCGGCGCGAAGTCCTGCGGCAGCGCGCGCCAGCGCCGGGCCGGGAGCAGCAGCGTCGGCACCGTGGTGAGGCCGCGCAACGCGGCGAGGCACGCGCCGGCCGGGTCGGTGGTGAGCAGCGGCGCGGCGTCGCCGGGCACGACCCGACCGTTGACGCGAGCGAGGAAAGTCGCTGCGACCGCCCACCGAAACGCGAACGCCACGGCGGGCACGTCGAGCATCGACTGCGCGGGCCTCGGGGGGAGCTCGACACCGAGCAGGTCGGCGAGCCGCCGCACGTCGGCGAGCACCAGGTTGCCGTTATCGGTGACCCGACGCCCCCTGCCGACGCACCCGACCACGTCGCGCAGCACGGCGAGTCCGGCGGACGTCGCCGCCCCCTCCTGCGCGATGCCTGTCGGGACGGTCGGGCGCACCGCGAGCGGCAGCCGGAAATCCTCCAGCGCGTAGCGGTCGACGGTCACGATGGCCCGCGACCGCGCGATCCGCGCGCTCGCCGGGTGCTCGACACCGCCCAGCTGCATCGCCAGACCGACCAGCACCTCCGCGTCGTCGAGGTCGTCCTCCGACGCCAGCACGCCGAGGTCCGACGACGCGTTCGGGTGCTCCGCCGCGCCGAACCGCAGAAACGCCCGCAGCGTGGGGACGATGGTCGGGACGATCCGGGCCAGCCCGTCCGGTCCGAGCGTGCCGCGTTCGACGTACCGCTGGACCGCGTCGGTCAGCTCGCCCGGCTCCCACGTGAACGGGGACTGGGGGTGGCGGTCGAGGATCGCGCGGAGGACGGCGACGTCGACGTCACGGGTCGAAACCGGGCCCGGCAGCGGGGTCCGGATGTCCTCGCCTCCTCGCCGCTCGCTGACGACGCGACCGAAGCGGTCGAGGTCCTCGTCGTAGCTGTAGTGGTACGGCTCGGTGGCGGTCACCGGCGGCACCTCGTCCCTGCCGGCAAGCCACGCACGGAACTCGTCCAGCAGCGGGGTCGGGTCCTGGCCCATCAGCTCGGAGAGACCAGCTCGGTGCGGGTCGCGTGCACGGCGACCCGGCGGTCGGTGCTGAACCGCAGCGGCGCCAGCGGGAACTGGGTGCCGTCGTCCAGGGTGAACGTCGCGGTCCAGGTGACGGTGAGCGTCACCGTCGCGGCGCCCGCTCGGCGGTAGGTGTGCGAGACGTAGTGGCCGGGGTGCCGCGTCGGGCTCGTGCCGTCGTACGGGCGGCCCGGGCCGCTGGCGCCCGCGCCCTCGCCCTCGCCGAAGTTCCAGGCGTACGACGCCGTGGCGGCGAGGCGGCCGGGAACCGGGACCGTGACGTCGAAGCCCGCGTCGGGGTGCTGCACGGCAGCGACGATAACCGGCAGCTGTACGACGGCTCGACGAGCCGGCTGCACGGTGAACGCGGGGCGCGGCAGGCGCTCCTCCAGCACCTGGCGGACCGCGGCGAGCGCGGCGTCGACGTCGACCACGTCGCTCTCCCCGAGGCAGACCGCCGGCTCGGAATGGCATCAGTGCCGGCGGGCCGGGTGAAGACCCACTGGGGCGGCGAACCGTCGGGGCAGGGGGCTAGCGGGATCGCGCACCGCGCGTCGCCCTGATAGGCGTTGCCGGTGCAGGTCGGGACGAAGAAGTAGTCGAGGGGAGACGCGGCGACGACGTCGCTGGGCATCCGCAAGAAGCCGCGATCCACGCCGTTGTAGACGTACCGATACCCCGTGTCCGTGGTAGTCGGAACCGGACACGACCCACCCCGGCAGTCTGCATCATCAGCGGTCGCGGGAGTTGGTGAAAACGCTATGACAGCCAGGGCACAGAGAAGTCTTGGAATCACTCTTTCACCGGCCCAATGTCTGTCAGGTCAACGACGACCCAATGAGCACCCCTTCTGACCAGGCGAAACTCCTCCATAAAGGGAGCCCATCCACGTGCGTCCTTCACGTTTTGTCCACGTGAATCCTTTGGCCAGCTGTCGCCCTTGTTATTGCCCGTACTGTGGAGCTTGCGAAATTTGCCGCAGCAACTCGAGCACTCAATAACTCGATATCGTTGCCGACCAAGTGCCAGTTCCTGGATGCATCCCGATAAACGTATGAGGCAGATGTACGGCACTGCTTACAGGACGGGAGGAACAAGTCGGCGACAAGTTCAGCGCGCGCATGGTGGTTGGCTTCGTTGAACAGCCGAAAGTAGTCGCGGACGAACTGTTCGGCGCTGGCGCGGAGAGCGGCTTGGGGATCACTGCTAGTCGCGGTCGGCGTGGGCGACGACGGCGCGGGCGATGCCGCGGGCGGCGCCGACCCTGATGCGGGTGAGTCGGGCAGGCCGCCCGCCTGGTCGTGACGGCCGCCGCAAGCGGCGAGCAGCATCAGCGCTAGCAGACCCGCGCCGACGATCCCCCGACCCGCCATGGTCACGTACGTACGCCGCCGCCGACGGCGACCCCGCGCTCTTCCACAAGCTACCACCCGACCGGAGTACACCTCCCGGGCTTGCGGGGCTCGCGGTGTGCGAGGCGTGACGCCACGCGAGACGCGTGGCGGTGTGGCGCACGCCCGGTCGTGTGGGTTTCAGGTCGCTATAGCGGGCCTCGGTTTTACTAGTATGGCTGACCGTGAGGAAGCCATCACGGAAGCCACCGGCCCGGTAACGATCGACATCTACGCCCGCGTCTCCAAGGACTACGACGGCACCCTGCGCTCCGTCGACTCGCAGGAGGACGACGCCCGCGACGCTATCGCCGAGCGGTCCGACGACGGGTGGCGAGTCGGGCAGGTCCACAAGGACCACGCCCTGAGCGCCTGGAACCCGAGGGTGACCCGCCCGTCGTGGGAGCGGCTGATGGCCCGGCTGGAGAGCGGGCAGGCGGACGGCGTCATGGTCTACGACCTGACGCGGTTCAGCCGCAAGCCGATCGAGGGCGAGCGGCTGATCGCGCTAGCCGAGCGCGGCGTGGTCGTCGCGTCGATCGAGAACCACTACGACCTGATGGACCCCGACGGCCGCAAGCACTTCCGCGAGGACATGACGGCCGCCGCGCACGAGTCGGACAGGATCAGCAAGCGGGTGCGGCGCGGCAAGGCGAAGAAGGCCCGCCGGGGCCTGTCCAACGCCTCCTCACGCGGGTTCGGGCTGCCCGGCCGCCCGCTGCGCCCGGAGGGCTGGCAGAAGGGCGACCCGGAGCCGGACCCGGTGCCCGACGCCCAGGTCGCCGCCGAGCGGGACGTGCTGCGCGAGACGGCCCGCCGAGTGCTGGCCGCTGAGCCGCTGGAGCGGCTGGCCGAGGAGTTGAACGACCGGGGGCTCCGCGCGGGCAAGGGCGGGCCGTGGTCGACGAACAGCCTGCGGGACACTCTGAGCCGCCCGGCGCTGGTCGGCCTGGTGGCACAACGGCGAGATCGTCGGCGAGCTGCGCGGGGTCGGCGAGCCGGTGCTGGACCGGGACACCTGGGAGGCGGTGACCGCGATGTTCGCCGCCCGGCGCCGGGGCCGTCCGACGAGCTACCTGCTCTCGAGCCTCATCTTCTGCGGCCGGTGCGGGCACGGGCTGACCGGCCAGCCCCGCGCCGGCTGCTACCCCGACGGCGAGCGGCACCGCACCTACTTCTGCCATCGGTGCAAGGGCGTGGCGATCGACATGCGGTTCGCCGACGCGACGGTCGAGGCCGCCGTCAAGACGCGGCTCGCCGACCCCCGGCATGCGGAGCACCTGGCGCGGCAGGACGAGGCGGCCCGCGACGAGCGGGAGCGCATCCGGGCCGACATCGCCCGCGCCGAGCAGACCCGGACCCGGCTGGCCGACCGGCTGGGTCGCGGTGAGATCATCGACGAGATGTTCGACACCGCCAACGCCGCCCTTCGAGCCCGGCTGACCCGGCTGCACGAGCAACTCGCCGAGGTCGAGACGCCCGCGCCGCTGTCGGCGGTCGCGGCGGCGGATGTCGAGCGCGAGTGGGACGAGGGCAACCTGCACGACCGCCGCGCCCTGGTCCGCCGAGCGTTCCCGAAGCTGACGATCCTGCCCGCGACCGGGCGCGGCCGGTCGGCGATCAGCGCGGACAGGTTCGCGTGGGACGGCGTCGGCTGACGCGGCCTTTGGGGATGGGCGTTGACGTCCGTGACTCATCGGTGCATCGGTGCTGTCAATCGGTGAGTCATCGGTGTTGACCTGACTACCGAGTGATAACACCCTATCCGCGCACAGATTGCCGCACTGTCAACATCGACATTGCAGCGATATTGCACCTTTCGTTGACGATGCGCGAACTCGCAGGTCAACAGCTATTCCGCGCCTTGATCGCCGGTCGCCAATAGCTGATCGTCACGGCACGTTTCATTTCGCACCCCGTCGCACACCGTCCACTGACCTGCACACGTGGGCGCACGGGTGGTTTGACGCCGTCGCTGCCGTGCCCTTCACTGCTGGTCGTAGCCGATCAACCGCAGATCGAAGTCGACTTTTGTCGCGGCCCCTGGAAAAGCGAGAGGTACGCGACGTGGAAAACAACAGCATTAGCGCATTCCCGAAGCTGCCCGGCCTCAGCGTCGAGGATGTCGCGATTGAGCTGAACCGCAGCTACTCGACTGCGAGGCTCGTCAACAGCGGCGACCTGGAGGCCATCCGCGTCGGCGGACGGCTGCGGGTCACCCGCCGCTCCCTCGACGCCTACGTCGAGCGCGTCCGCCAGGAGTGGGACCGTGCGCTCGCCTAACGGCGAGCGCACGGACACCACGGGGACCGAGGCACCCCGATCGCGTGGTGGCTACGTCGGCTCGCGCTACGTGCTGTCCGACGACGAGAAAGCGGCGGTCGCCGCCGCCGTGCTGGCGCTGCCGCCGATGAGCGATCAGGACCTTGACGGCGCCGCGCTCGTCCTCGCCGAGATCCGGCCTCGCGCCCGCAGGGTCGCGCCCACCCACGGCAACGCGGGCGCCCGCTGATCCGCTCAGCCTGACGCCCGCGCCCTGCGCACCGCACCCTTCACCCGAAAGGTGTTCTCCAGCATGGCACAAGCGCGGCGCCGCAACCTAGCGGAACCACCTGGTACGCGGCCCGGACCCGAAACGGCGCGGCAGGCCCTCGCCGAGGCACGGGCACGTCGCGAGGCACGGCGCAGGCTCGTGCTGCGATATCCAGACATCGCCAAGAGACTGACGGACCCAGGCTTCATGCCCTTCCCGTTCGGGCGACCTGACCAGTGGACCGAGTACGTGCCCCCGGCGACGTGGGGACACTCGCGAAACGGAAGCCCACGGCGGCAGGCGCTGCTTGCCCTCGTTTCCGAGGCCGAGCGCCGTGGGCAAGGGTCACCGCCCGCGCCGGGGAACTCGCTGCTGACGCTGACCGAGCGGACCGTGATCCTGCTGCACGAGGACGTGCGGCGATGAGCATGAGCGACGACACACCGCTAGGGAAAGTGTCCGACTTCGTGCCGGCGCTCGCCGACGGCGACGTGGCGCCC
Organism: Mycobacteriales bacterium; assembly: GCA_035310665.1. Lineage (GTDB taxonomy): Bacteria > Actinomycetota > Actinomycetes > DATGDX01 > DATGDX01 > DATGDX01. The sequence continues at coordinate 5,922 of DATGDX010000395.1, forward strand.
GACGACGAGGGTTCCGAGGGTAAGACGGCCCTGCTCTCCGGGCTGGAACGGCAAGTGGCTCGATGCGCAGGACTTCCCGCCGCTGACCTTCGCGGTGCCGGGGCTGCTTCCCGAGGGGCTGAGCCTGCTCGTCGGCCCACCGAAGGTCGGCAAGAGCTGTCTCGTGCTGGCGGCGGCGCTCGCGGTCGCGTCCGGCGGGCAGGTCTTCGGCATCCGGGTCGAGCAGCGTCCGGTGCTGTACCTGGCGCTGGAGGACGGCGACAGGCGGCTGCAAGAACGGTGCCGGGCGCTCCTCGGCCGAGAGCCGATCCCCGAGGCGTTCGACTACCTGACGCGGGTGGCCCACGGGAAGGCGTGCGCGACGGTGGCCGCGTGGCTCGACCTGCACGGTGACGAGGCCCCCTGGTCATCGTCGACACGCTCGGGAAGGTCATGCCGCCCGCCGCGATCGGAGAGTCGAGCTACCAACGGGACTACAGGGTCGCGTCGGCGCTCAAGGGCCTGGCCGACGACCACCCCGGCACCGCGTTGCTCGTCAACCACCATGACCGAAAGGCGTCGGCCGAGGACTTCGTGGACGCGGTCAGCGGCACCCACGGACTCGCGGGGGCGGCGGACACGATCCTCGTCGTCGCACGGGACCGCGCCCAACCGGGCGGGCTGCTCAAGGTCACCGGGCGCGACATCGTCGAGAACGCGTACGCCGTCGAGTTCACCTACCCCGACTGGCGGCTCGACGGCGCCGACCTCACTGCTGCCGCCGAGAAGGCCGAGCAGGTCGTGGTCACGGCGGGTCTGGGTGACCGATCCGCCGAGGTGATCGCGTTCGTGATGAGGCAGCCGAAGCTCGTGTCGCCGAAGGCGATCGTCGCCGAGCTGGGCATCCCCAAGCAGCAGGTCGGCGTGTACCTGAGCCGGGCGGTCGAGGCCGGGCGGCTGAGGAAGGTCGCCCGGGGCCTCTATAGCAGCCCTGTTAGAACCGTTAGAAGTGTCAGCTTGGGCGAGCGAGAGTCCACGGAAGCTAACGCTCCTAATCTAACGGTTCTGACACCCGCTGTGGGAGCGCCCGCGCGGGCGGTGCGCGACCGCAAACCGAGAGAGGATCACCGTGACTGACGAGCTGTTCGCCGCCGCCCGGCACCGCACCATGACCACGCTGGCTGGCGCGGGTGCGCATCTGCGTGATCGCGATGGCGCCTACGCACATCGGAGCCTGACGTGACCGACGACACCTGGGACGAGGCCCGCAGCGCCGTCGGCGCGAACGCCGTCCTGGCCGCCATCGAAGCCGAGCTGCTGGGCGAGGACTCGCGTCTGTGGCAGCGGCTTCGCGCGCTGGGCGAGGACATCCAAGATGCGGACCTCGTCCGCGAGCACCTTCTCTGCGTGGTGCTGCGACGCCGCGACGGCGTGGGGTACGACGACGCCGACGAAAGCGGCGCGCGCCAGATGTACGCCCTGGCGCTGGATGGCGTCGGACGGCACCTGCGCGACGTTGCCGAGATCATCGACGAGGAACCGGAGGAGGCGTGACGGAGGAACACTGGCAGCGGGACACCACCTGCAGCTGGGACTTCTCGTCCGCGCTGATGACGTAGTCGTCCGCGCCGAGCTCCACGCCGTCCCAGACCCGCTCGTACAGGTCGAGCACCCGACCCGCCTTCGTCGCGAACTCCGGATCCCGGGGGAAGATCCACGACC